>NZ_CAXLML010000049.1:0-4365 GCF_964187505.1 Candidatus Chordibacter forsetii | reverse complement strand
GGGACCTGAAGAAAATTCGGCACGAATCATATTGTGCTTAACTGAAAGAGGTGTAACCAAAGCACCCGTTTTGGATGCAACTTCAATCTGAGTTTTAGAGGGCTTTGACAGCCTTTTCCCAAGAAGGTCGACTAAGGGTACTTTGGCATCTGCAACAGAGGTAAGTGCAACAGCTACTTTATCTTCTTTGGGTTTATCAAAGTTATCGGATGGATATTCTTTCGCACCCTCATCAATCCATTGTTTAAATAGTTCAATTTCTTCTGCTGTTAATGGATCACCTTTGGGGGGCATGATTTCGGAGTCATCAGGGTCCAAAGTGATCACAACAAATAAGGTGCTTTCTTCGTGATCTCCTCTATCGATTATCTCACCATCAAGGTTGCCTTTAAGCACTGCTTCGTAGGAATCTAATGCTAGACCGGCTTTGGGGTGAATGGTTCTACCGTTTTTTACATAAGGTTCTCCATGACAATCAAGGCAGCGATCTTCTATGATAGGAAAGATATGATCATGAAAACTAATTCCATTGCTTGCATCAGCAACCGTTGCACCCCCTGCACTTAGTTTTGCACCTTCTTCAATCCAACGTTTAATGATATCGACTTGTTCAGGCTTGAGGGGACCGCCCTTGGGGGGCATAAACATGTCGTCATCTTCGTCTAGAGTCAGAACTTCGTGCAAATAACTGTCAGCCACATCCCCGGCTGTAACTACGGTGTTATCAAGGTTTCCCTTCATTACCAGTTCATAAGTATTAAGAGCTAGCCCTGCTTTTGGCTGGATGGTACGGCCGTTTTTATCATATGGCTCTTGGTGGCAACTAAAGCATCGATCTTCCAAAATAGGGAGAACATGGTTGCTGAAGTCTATAGGCTGACCCTCTACGGGCATGCCACTTTCTTTGGCTTCAACTGCTAGATTTGGGTCTTGGCCAAGTTTTATTGGTCTGTAAGCAAAAAAGGAGCCCTTACGTAATTTGATTTTTTTCTTGGGTGGTGCTTTAAGGCGTGGTCCATCTTGGGGAATATTTTCTGGTTCATCCATACTTGATTCGCTAGTGGATACTTCCTCCCCATTTTCCTTAGGGCTTTCTTTCGAGCTAAGCTTTCTGGGGTCCCCAATTGGCAACTTTCCTTTCTGTGATAATTCCCTTAAATAGGACTGATCGGAACTGGATAGCTGGTTATAGGGAACTGGATAGAGTTTTTTATCTTTAGCTTCCAGGTAGAATGTTTGCCCCTCGTAACTGAGTACTCTTGCTGTGAAAGCTTGTCCGGCGGACGCTGTAAAAGTTCTAAATGGCTCTACCGCAAAGAGTTTTGAGCATAATAACAATGATATTGAAGCCCATATAGGGCGGCAACTTGCCATCCCAACGACTAATTTAGTTTAAACCAATACATCCAATAAAGGTTCTCCGTCATGAGCAACCTTGAATGGACGACCAGAGGGTGAATATTGTACATCATTTAAAGGTAATCCCATATTATATCCGATAGTCGCATTAAGGCCAGCAGGATCAACAAATTTTCCTTCGACTGGGTTTCTACCTACCTTATCCATCTTCCCATATACTGTTCCGCCTTTAACTCCGCCGCCAGCAAGAAAGGCAGAGAAACCGTAAGGCCAGTGATCCCTGCCATTTCCACCGTTAATTCTTGGGGTGCGACCAAATTCAGACACCAATACAATCATCGTGTCTTCGAGTAGTCCACGCATTTCCAAATCAAGCAGTAGGGCACTAAGGCCTTTGTCTAAGTCGGCACAGTTATTTGCAACCGCTTCAAAATTGTTAGAATGGGTATCCCATCCACCCCGGTTTACTTCGATGTAACGGACTTTATTTTCTACAAGACGACGGGCAAGCAAACAGCCCTGCCCGAATGCGGAACGACCGTAAAGGTCTTTCATTGCGTCAGGTTCAGAAGCCACATCGAATGCTTTTAAATCTTCACTACGCATCAATTTAACCGCATCGTTGTAAAGGTCGGTGTAAGCACGAACCTGTTTTTGATCATAGGTCCCTAGGAAACTAGCATTCATCTTTTGTGCCATCGCCAGACGACCATCAAAGCGTGTTTGATCCAGGTAATCGGCCGCTTTACTATTAGCTAAACCGGCATTAGGGTTGCCGATTGGAAGCGGGCCATATTTTGATTCAAGAAAACCAGAACTCCCTATACGTCCATTAATCGCAACATTCATTGGAATGGTTGAATTAATAGGACCGGACATTTTAGAAATCCAACTACCAAATGTCGGGTGGGAAATTGTACCACGCATCTGATAACTAGTGTGCATGAGATAAGTGCCTTGCATGTGTGCACCTTGGCTAGTCATCATTGTACGGATGATGGCTGCATTGTGCATGTGCTTGGCGGTTTCAGGAAGGTTTTCGGATAAAAACACACCGTCAGCACTGGTTGATATCGGACTTACTGGACCTTGGTAACTATCTTTATCTGCATCGGTGTTGGGGGCAAAGGTATCCATATGTGACATCCCTGCAGACATGTATAAATAGATAAGATGTCTCGCCTTGGCTGGACGGGTGCCAGGTTGAAGAGCTTGGGCTGGGGTATGGACATAAGAACCAGCCATTGGCAATAGCCCGACGCCCAAGCAAGCTTTAGCAGCACTGGCAACAAATTCTCTACGACTAAGCTCGTCTAAATTTTTGAGATCGGATTTCATAATAATTAGTATGTTTGGTAGTTCGTATGATTAGCGGACAAATAAAAATTCGTGACTGTTAAGGAGTACCCAGGCAACATCTTTGTGGACATTTTCACTGCCCATCATCTTAAGACTTTCTGTAAAGTCAGACATTTCCCGGGTGGTAGGTTTACGCTGTAAAATGGCTTTGAATGCATAATTGATTTTATCAACCATTGTTACTTGAGAAGAAAGTTTTTTCATAAAAGTTGAATTTTTATTACTGATAATATTTTTCTCAACATAACCGTTCATTACAGCAAGAACCTGGTCCACTGAGGCTTGTTTGTGAGAAACTTGAATTTGATCTCTCGGAGAACCCCCGAATTGACGAATGAAATGTCCAGCAGGGGCAGGGTGACCAACTTCTGCAGCCCGCAGCGAGTTAGTGTCTCTGGTTTTGGTGCCATTTCTTGAGTACGATTGAGGAGAAGAATCAGAACCACCAGCCATCATTTCCCCGTCCATCATCATTTCGTTCATCGCTGGGAGGTTTTCTAGGAACTGGTCTTTGCAACCGTTACAACAAAAGGCAACCGTCTCACCCTTTTCATTCTTTGCGGTGATATTCGGGTCTGCCAACCTCCCTGGTCTTATGGGACAATTTTCATTGATTGGCTTAGGTTTATCAGCCATTGCTTTTTGGGCATCCATGTCAGATCCTGGTGCTGGAATGCCAAGCCTTTCCATAAAAAGTTCCTCCGCTGACATACTGATATATCGTTGGTATTGATCAAACCCATTTCCGGGAAAACGCGAGTGGATTCGTTTATCTAAATCTGGGTAATTTAGGGCAACTAATGAGTCCCAAATTTGCTCGCCAGAAAGTCTTTCAACGACAGGGCCTTGATAAAAGTATGGGACGGCTCCACGCTTTGGATAATCGCGGTTCGGTCCAGAAATCACATACTTTACTTCAATTGGCATTACTTCGTCTTTTGCATCACGAGGATCAATATCCCTAGTAGGCGATTCCCTTTGGAAAGCTTTGGTATTGTATAAGATGCGAAGGAATTCCTTTGTATCATAGTCAAGAGCCACCATGATTTTTTCAAGGTGAAGCATAAGCTCAGGGTGCGTGGCTAAGGTATCATCGAACATATTATCAACGGGCTCAATTAGACCCAGTCCAAACACAGCTTTCCACAGGCGATTAGCAATTACTGTAGTGAACCGAGGGTTATCCGGGGAAGCTAGCCAACTTGCGTATGAGTCACGTGATCCCTTTTCTTGAAGATTTTCATCAAGTTCTATAACTAATCCAAAAATGGTTTTGGCCTTCAGCTCTTGCCCAGGTTGAGCATTATCGTACTGATAGTCCTTGGGGAGGTTGATTTTTCCCTTTCCTAAATTATCCATGCCAAGCCCCACTATATCGCCAATACCAGTGGCACCACGATATTTTGCCCCAAGCGCAGCCCTTTGTTTTGCCTTTTCGTCGTCGTCGAGACTTGGGTCATTGGAAACTTTCTTTTGCTCTTCGTTCATCCACTGTCTTGCCATTCGTGAAAACTTCCCAAACTCAGTTGCGCTTTTATTAGTTGGCCTGTGAGCCCCATAAGTGTATGCAGCCATCTCGAAGAATTGTTTTTGAGTCCATCGGTCAAAAGGGTGGTCATGACATTGAGCACACTCCAAACTAGTTCC
>NZ_CAXLML010000048.1:0-10499 GCF_964187505.1 Candidatus Chordibacter forsetii | reverse complement strand
TTATGAGTTTGCCGCCACCCGGGAGATGACCGAGGAATTGAATGTATCCATTGAACAATCTGATCTTAGTGAACTTTTACGATCTGATCCTTGCCCAGATAATGGGTATGAGTTTATACGCTCTTACCAAGTCTCCCAACAGATAAATCCGGTGGCTGACTCTACGGAAATTTCCGACCTTCGGGAAATTGGACTTTTAGAGTTGGACGAATGGATGGCCCGTGAACCTGCCCATTTCGCCAGTTCTTTTAGGTATCTCTTTCCCTTTGCCCGTAAGAAATTCTCCAACCTTACATAAGAGAGAGCTGGGAACCTTCGCTACCTGCTCCTGGTACCACACCGCTGGCTTCCCAACCTTTTGGAGTAAGTACTCTTCCTTGTTGGGTGCGTTTAAGGTAACCCTCTTGAATGAGGAAGGGTTCATGAACTTCTTCCAATGTATGCTCCTCTTCATTGACCGCAACAGCTACGGTGCCCAGACCTACGGGGCCCCCCTTATAGTTTTCCGCCATAGTGGAGAGGATACGTTTGTCCATTTCATCGAGTCCACGATCATCGATCTCCAAGAGCTCCAGAGCTTTGGAAGCAAATTCTCGGTTTATGGTTCCATCCGATCGTTGTTCGGCATAGTCACGTGCAAAATGAATTAAATTATTGGCTATCCGGGGAGTACCCCGAGCCCGTGCGGCAATTTCTTCCGCACCCTGTTGATCGATAGTACAGTCCAAGAGTTTACAACTCCGTAGCACAATTTTGGTAAGGTCTTCCCGCCCATAGTAATCCAGACGGGTTTGCAGAGTAAAGCGGCTGCGCATGGGAGCGGAGAGCAGACCAACTCTAGTAGTCGCACCAACCAGGGTAAAGCGTGGGATTTCCAGACGAACACTTCGTGCGTTGGGTCCTTGATCAATCATAATATCAATCCGGAAGTCTTCCATGGCAGAGTAAAGGTATTCTTCTACGGTCTTGGGGATACGATGAATTTCATCAATAAAAAGAATGTCTCCTCCTTGCAGATTAGTCAGTAATCCGGCCAAATCACCAGGTTTGTCAATCACTGGCCCGGAGGTTATCCGTACCTCCCTTTGCAATTCATGTCCGATAATATGTGCAAGGCTGGTTTTGCCTAATCCAGGAGGACCACATAACAAAACATGCTTGAGGGCTTCTTCCCGCTTGGCCGCGGCTCCGACCATCACTTGTAATCGTTCAATTGTCTTGGGTTGCCCTGTAAAATCATCAAAAGACGGAGGACGCAAGGCGGCGTCTACTTCGGTGATAGGTGACAATGAATCATCAAAAAAAGTTCGTCCTTTGGGCGGTTCTTCAGTCATTTTCTTTGCAAGTCAAACGAATCAATCAACAGGACTGCGAAAGGCAGGTGGCAACGCGGATTCTGGAAGGCGCTCAATTTTCGCCCCCAAATTCCTAAGTTTTTTATCCAATAACTCATACCCTCTGTCCAAGTGATAAATGCGATGAACCCAAGTCTCACCCTCAGCGACTAAACCGGCAAGGATTAATGCGGCACTGGCACGCAGGTCTGATGCCATAACGGGTGCCCCATTAAGAGTTTTTCCACCCCGCACGATTGCATTGGCACCCTCCAATGATACTTCTGCTCCCATCCGTAAAAGTTCAGGGATGTGCATGAAACGACTAGCGTATACACGTTCTGTTAAAATACTAAGACCCGGAATGGTACAGGCAAGGGCACATGCCTGAGCTTGTAGATCCGTGGGGAATCCAGGGTAGGGCAGGGTAATGACTTCAAAGGGTTTGAGGCCACTTGGGTCAGTTTTAACCTCGATTGTATCTGCACCGATCTCTTGTAATTGTATGCCCGATTCTTTCATCACTTTAGCGAAAGCGCCCAAGTGGTTTGGTCGAATTCCTTGTACGCAAACTTTTCCTCGTGTGATTGCACCTGCCATTATGTAAGTGGCTGCCTCGATACGATCTGGAATTACTCGGTGGGTACAGCCTTGGAGTTTTTCAACTCCCTCAATTTTTAGTAAGTGAGAACCCGCACCGGAAATCTTTGCCCCCATTTTTTCCAGCATGGTGCATAAATCTAAAATCTCTGGTTCGCATGCAGCCCCATCGAGCACGGTGGTTCCATGGGTCAATACGGAAGCCATGATTGCATTGGCAGTTCCGGTAACCGTACTTCCGTGCCTCCCCCCGATAAATATCGTAGCGGGTTTCATTGAGGATCCATCCACTTCAACCACGCCCTGATTTAGCGATACATTAGCCCCCATTTCGTTGAGGGCTCGGAGGTGTAGATCAATTGGGCGGTGGCCAATTACGCAACCACCAGGCATCGGAATCTTTGCTCTTTTCAAACGGGCTACAAGAGGTCCAAGCAAGCAAATAGATGCCCGCATTTTACGCACTAATTCATAGGGGGCATCGGGATGTATGTTCGCCGGATGGATTTTCCAAGTGTTTTGTCCGAGTCGTTCGATATCAGTTCCAAGATGGGAGAGGATTTCACCCATGAATCGAACATCGCTGAGGTCAGGAACATTTTCTAGGATTGTTTCCTCGCCACTTAAAAGAGCTGCGGCAAATTGGGGGAGGGCGGCGTTTTTAGAGCCGCTAACTTGAACTTTTCCTTCGAGGCGTTGACCTCCCTGAATTCTTAAGATCTCCATACCTTAGAGGGACCGGAAGAAGAAAAGTTATTCTGAGTAATTGGCGAGATCCACTTGGTGTCCTTGAATTACGAACCAAATATTTTACCGAGAAACCCTTTGAGTCCAGTGGCTTTTACCGGAGTTTTGGCAGGTGCCTTGGAATGTGATTTCCTTGGTCCACCTGACTTATTTTTGGAATGCTTGGAATTCTCAGGTCTCGGTTTGGATGAATGCTCGTTATTTCTCGGGCCTCCCGATTTTCTTCTCGGTTTATGGTTTTTACGATTGTGAGGCGTGTTAGATTCACTGTTTTCTGGAGATTTATTGTCCTGATGTGGACGATTTTCTCCACGGTCTTTTCTTTGGCGTGGCTGACGATTACCCTCCCGAGGCTTGCGGCCACCGCGTCTATCATCACTGCGATTTCCACGATCTTCATTTCTCGAATGGGGACGCCCAGCGTTTTCACTAGGTTTGAAATTGCTTAGGTCATCGGTCAGAGATACCGGGTTGGCTGCATCAATTTCTCCCATGGGGGCAGCTGGAGTTGAAGAACGATCGTTCTCCAATGGTTTTTCATTGGGTCTGTGCCAACGTGAACGAATTCTAGATTTCATATATTATGTTGTAATGACTGATTAATTTCGACTTAGCAAAAAATCGAGCCTGTCTATCGGGCTTTGTTGCTCTTTTTAGAAGGTACAACACGCCGGGCAGGGCAGATTTAAGAATCTATATCCTAGCTGGGATGCCTACAAGGTAAAAGAATTTACAAAACTTTGCGAAACCACTTGCAACCTGCTTAAGGAAAGTACTTAAAATGCGTTGATGGATAAATTGGAAAACATTTTCGAACTCCAGGAGGTTCTTAACCGAAGGATTGGGGTAAATATGGATGAGTTGAACGATGAGGACCGCACGAAGTGGATTCTCAATTATGTCCGGGCGATGCAACAGGAATTAGCAGAGCTTACTGATTCCGTGCCTTGGAAGTGGTGGGCAAAATATCAAGAGTTTGACAAGCAGAATGCAAAAGTCGAAATCGTGGATTTATTTCACTTTCTCATCTCACTTGCCCAGGTCATGGGGATGTCTGCGGATGATGTTCACGAAGCTTACCTCAAGAAAAATGAAGTAAATCATAAGAGGCAAGAAAGCGGTTACTCGTCAAAAGACGAAGACGACTCGAGACACATCTAAAAAGGACTCGGGTATAGCCACTTAGTGGCTATTAGGTTTTTGGAAACTTAGAGTGCCGAGACAAGAGCGGCACAACGAGCTTTCTTACGAGCTACTTTGTTAGCATGCACCAAATTGCTCTTGCTTGCTTTGTCCAAGGCGGAGATCAAAGATTTGGCGGCAAGTGATGCGGCTTCTTTGTCCTTTGATTCTACAGATGCCTGAAAAGCTTTGTCTAAAGTCTTGAGCTTACTCGAAATCGAGCGATTTCTCAGGTAGTTAGTCCTGTTTTTACGAATGTTCTTTAATGCTGACTGGGTATTGGCCATAGCGAATTAAAAAATTCTAATTTTCTCTATTCGTCAACTTGAAACATTAACATAAAAAGGATTCCGAGAAGCTGTAAGCCGGATTCTGTAACCCTATGCAAAAATGAATTTTCGCAAGGATTGCCATTCATTTATCTATTTGACCAAAGATCAAATCCCCGCGCGAGCGAGGTGCGACGTACCCGAAACCATAGACGGGTAGCCCGGTTTCCTATTTCGTCTTGCATCGGATTGGGTTTACCATGCCCGTCCGATTGCTCGAACGGCGGTGGGCTCTTACCCCACCTTTTCACCCTTACCTCCCTAGAGAGGCGGTTTGTTTTCTGTGGCACTCTCCGTGAACTTGCATTGAAACAAGCCCCCCCCGCTTTCACGAGGAATCCTACCCTGTGATGTCCGGACTTTCCTCTCCTTTGCCCAAAGGCATGGGAGCGAATGACCGCTTCTCGGAAAATTTTAGAACTTTTATCCTTTAAAAAGATTGGAGCCCTTTCCTCCAGTGGATATTTGCTTTGAACGATCATCTTTCTATGTAAACGATACGGCCGCATTGATCACACTGAGTAATCTTTTTTTCCACAAGTGCGGAGGAAACCACATCGTTAGATACCCTCAAGTGACAGCCCGAACATTTTTGATCGGATATCGGAGCCATGTAGGGAGGTCTAGATACAATCGTGGTCACGCGATCGTAGGAAGAGAGAAAGCTCGGTTCTACCTCCTGTCGGGTTTGTTCAATTTCTTTTTCAAGATCTAAAAGTTCAGTTTTTTTCTCCTCCCCTTGTTCAGCACGCTCATCCCTTTGCTTCTCCATTTCTGCTACTCGCTCGGTAATTTTACCTTGTGCCAATTCAGCAGTTTCGCGTGCTCCATCAATTTTCAGGAGTATTTCAATTTGTTCGTTTTCACGGTCTTCAATTTTGGCTAACAAATTTGAAATTTCATTTTCTAAAGCCTGATATTCTTCATTCTTTTTAACTTCCAATTGCTTATTTCTTTGCCTGTTAATGGATTCGTTCATGGAGAGAATTTCTTTTTCCAATGAATTATTTTCAGATTCCAGGCCTTTCCATTCTGCGAGTGCAAGTTCTACAGATTCTTTTTCCACAGCTATCTTTTTTTCCATTCTGGCAAGTTCTTCAGGAAGCTCTTTAACATCTTGCCGAAGTTTTTGGAAGCGTCTGTCTCGGCTATGGAGGAGGAGAAGTTTTTGAAAATCTGCGTCTTGAAACAACATGATGTTAAAGTAAGAGTGGGGTAAATATGTGTAAGGCAACTCCCTACATGACTTTCCTTTTGGCAAAATACAAGGATTTAGGCGCAAAGCTTTACTTCACTGCCATTCAGTGGCAGAATGAAATTCTACAATTTTATGACATCTCAAGATTCATCTGTCCAACTTGTTGACCAAGCAGTCCTGCTCTTTACCCTAGGAGAAGAGAAGGAGGCTGAGTCTCTCCTTGTCGAATATTTGTCCAGACACGAGAACGATTTGTCTGCTTGGCGAGCTCTTTCAGAAATTCGTTTATCTACAAAGGATTTTTCTGCTGCCGAACATGCTTGCCGTAAGGCATTATCCATTAACCCTGACGATCTTACTTCTAATGTCAGTCTTGCTAGGATATTGGTGTCTCAGGGGGATAAGGAGGGTGCCGAAGAAGCCTCTTCAAAGGCAAGAGTACTGGGGTGGAAGGATGAACTTGCTCAGGACGAGCACAACGGATAATCTTTATTTAAAAAAAATTAGCCCAATGCCTGCGACCAATAAACAAAGTTTAGATTTTGAAAGACCCCTTCTCGATTTGGAGAAACAATTGGATGTTCTCATGCAGTCCTCCACTAATTCGGATATGGACTTCACCGATGAGATTAAAGCGATCGAAAAAAAGATCGAACAAACCAAGCGACAAGTCTACTCAGACTTGAGCCCTTGGCAAAAAGTCCAGCTCTCTAGGCATCCCAACCGGCCGTATTCGCCCGATCTTATCAAGCGTATCTTTTCTGGATTTGAAGAACTTCACGGGGATCGGTTATTTAAAGATGATAATGCATTGATTGGGGGCCCTGCATCTCTAGACGGTCAAAGAGTCATGGTAATCGCTCAACAAAAGGGTAGAAATACCGAAGAGAATTTAAAGAGGAATTTTGGCTGTCCAAATCCTGAGGGATACCGAAAGGCTTTACGACTTATGAAAATGGCCGACCGTTTTGGTCTACCCATTATTTCTTTAATTGATACTCCGGGCGCTTATCCGGGAATTGGGGCAGAGGAAAGGCATGTTGCTGAAGCGATTGCTGTAAACCTTCGCGAAATGTCAAATTTTGAAGTACCCATTATTGCCTTGGTTATTGGCGAGGGTGGTTCTGGAGGTGCACTTGGAGTGGCAGTTGCAGATCGTGTATTGATTCTCGAAAATGCCTATTACTCGGTAATCTCGCCCGAAGGCTGTGCCGCTATTTTATGGAAAGATAGGGCTTTTGCCGCAAATGCCGCGGAGGCACTAAAGCTTGATGCCAACGAACTTTTAAACCTAGGTATAGTCGATAAGATTCTCCCAGAACCTGCTGGGGGAGCTCATCGTGATTGGGATGTTACTGCCCAAACAATTAAGGTTGCATTACTTGGTGAATTACAGGAATTGAGCAAAGTACAATCAGGTGAATTTGCGCAATTAAGGTATGAGAAGTTTAGGAAGATGGGAAAATTTACCGCTTAGCGATAACCCAATTAGGATTATTTCTTAGTAACGATTGCTAAGATCTGGAGCTGGAGGCCCGCTCAATCCCAACCGTTCGTTTCGATCGATCACATCGATCATACTATCTTTGAGTCTTTCGCGCATGCGCATCGAAGATTCTAACTCCCTTTCCATGATGACCATATTTTCTTTAAGTGAGATAATCGCATTGTTTAGATCGGTCTCACGGTCGGTCATTCTAACTATGTCTTGTTCGAGGCGAATATTTTCCTTCTCCAATAAATTCATCCGGTTTATTAAGACCTGTTCGCGAGCAAGAACTTCAGAGTATTCTGATTCTAGCTCCCTCGTTTCAGCCATTAAATCTTGATACTCCGTACTTCCCGCGTTCTCAAGATTGTTAATTTTGACTTCGAGCTCTCTAATATTTGCTTCCAAAATTCCAGCTTCTTGGCTGAGTAATCTTTCACTGGCCACCGCACGGTTGAGTTGAATTTCGAGGTTTCTTGATTTGTCTTTAAAGAATCCACGTTCGTCGTGAAGTGACCCGCTTTGAGACATCAGGTCTTGGTTTTCCTGGTCTAAGTCTTTGAGTTTGGTAATCAAGTTTCTTTCGTTTGATTCAATGTTTTCGATCTCTTCTCTCATTAAATCAACCGCACGTAACATGTCCGAATTTTCCGATTCCAGTGCGGATGTTTTGGCAAGTAACATTTCGTTCGAGTCTCGTAATCCTACCATTTCGTTAGAAATTCGAGATTCTTGCATTGCTAAATTGTTTAGTTCGGCCCGCAAAATACTAAGTTCTTCTTTTTGAGACATATCGGTATCGAGAAGAGAATCGTTGCGAGTGGAAGTTCTTTCCAACTTGGTACGGAGGTCATTATTGGTCATTTGAATGAGCCTGGCATTTTCTCCCTGCCTCTGTGCTTCTATTGTAAGATCGGTATTAATTTGTTGGAGATTGGAAAGTTGGGCTCGTAATGCGTCTGTTTCGATTTGGTATCTAGAAACTTTATCTGATAAATCTTCTTTATCTCCCAAAACAAGGGATGAACGATCCTGCTCTAATGCTAAGATTCCATTTAAACGAGCAATCTCATTTCTAGCATTCATTAATTCTTCACTCAGGACAATTTCTTCGTTCTCCAACATTTTCGCCTCATTTTGAGCTTCTCTCATCAGGGCTTTCATTTCGGACAGTCGAGAGTCGGTGGTTTCTTGATCGATTCCAAGTGAGGCAAGTTTTTGATTAAGCTTGGCGTTTTCTTTTTCTGCCCGATCGAGTTGGGCTTCCAACTTGTTTTTAACGGCCTTGGCCGCACTCATATCAGTTCGTAAATCTTTTGCTTTTCGATCAAGCGTGGAATTGGCAAGTTCCAGGTTTCTTATTTTGGAATAAGCACTTTCATCTGAATTATCCCGATTGTCCAAAGACTGTTCTAGCTTTCGGTTGTCTAGGGCCAATTCCTGATTGCGTAATTCTAATTCCTTTTCATCTGCTTTGAGTTGTTGAAGTTGTCTGCGTAAACGGGCGTTGGTTTCGTCCAGGTATTGATTGCTGTTTACACTGCGTAGACCTTCTTGCTTAAGCTTTAGAAGCTGAGTTTCTAGGGCCGCAATTTGTCCAAGTGCTTCGTTTAAATCATCCTGCAACTTGGCCGATTGAGGAGAGGGTGGGGCTACCTGAGGTGCGTTTAACTGTTGCAAGACCACGGACCTTGTCTTTTCCACCAGTGCATTGTGCTTAGCGGCTAAGTCGTTGTATTGCTTGATTAAAAATTCCGGATCGCGCAGTTGGGCATCGGTTTGCCCATGAGCAATACTTCCGACTAAAAAAACAGTTAGTGTTGATAAAATTGATCTATTGTAAATCTTGCGCGACATATAAGAAGAAATTTAAAATTGTCTAATTGGAATAGCAATTTTGTTCACATGGCAAGCGATACTTAAGTAACACCAAAATCATGGTAGTTATTAAATTTGTATATTCGATTGGACTGCCGCCTTGGTAAGACGGTCTAACACTGCACGGTTTAAGCCCTTTGGACTGTGAGAAAAGACTAAGTGCAATCTTCTTCTCTTCTTTTTGTCTGCTTGGATTAAGACGCTGTATAAATTGCGTGCAATTTCCCCCTCGCTACCAGAAATTGAAAGAGCCAAGCAAGAGAAGTCTTTTTGCTCGATTACATTTCTTTCCTCGGCAGTGCAGACAATGATTAAATCTTTACGAGATAATTGTGCTGATTCCAATAATTCCTTCGTGTCTGCATGCAAAAATAAAGGGGTTTTAGGTGCATAATGGCAATCGCTCATACCTGGAGATTGATCACCGGCAGTTTGACCTGCCTTGTTCATCCTCTGGATCACATGGGGACCTAAAAGAACTTCTTCACCCAAGGCCAGTTGCAGATCATTACGGGTGATCATGCCTGGTCTTAAGATAGTTGGTTTATCATAAGTAAGGTCCAGAACCGTTGATTCCAATCCTACTATGCAAGCACCCCCATCCACTGTAGGTGGTGCCATGTCGCCAAACAATTCAGCAATATGACCAGCAGTGGTTGGGCTAGTTCGGTTCGATGGATTGGCACTCGGTGCGGCAAGCGGTTGTTTTAACCGATGTAAAATTTCTCGAAATATCGGATGATTTGGTGCACGAAGGGCAACCGTTTGGTTGCCGGCAGTAACCTCCAAGGGAATCAAATCTTTCTTTGGTAAAACAATAGTTATCGGTCCGGGCCAAAAGATTTTGCATACCCGTTTTGACAGATCGTTAAACTCGGCAAGATTTTCCGCTTCGCTAAAATCAGTAACATGAACTATTAGTGGGTTTGTTGAAGGCCTTCCCTTGAGTTCGAAAATTTTTCGGACCGTATTTGCTTGCAAAGCAAGTCCGGCAAGTCCGTAAACCGTTTCTGTTGGCAGAGCAACTAATTCACCCTGATTTAATCGGGCAATCGCATCATCTAAGGAGATGAGCACCCGTCACCGCAAGGCTTTTGGGCCTTATTTGAGGATTAGCATGTGCCTCGCCTTTTTAATTAAGCGGGACACTTTTCGCTGTTGCATAGGAGTAAGTCCTGTGTACTTGCGGGAAATGATTTTTCCCGTGTCGGTAGTGTACTTGGCCAAGGCATCACGATCCATAAAGGAATAATGCTCGGGGTTTTTGCTTTTGGATGGGGCTACTGAAGTTTCGCTCATATGGATATTACAATGAACAACAAAGAAAAATGTTCAATGCCAAAGTTCAATTGATCTTATTCGGTTTTGATTGACGAAGGGGATCTAGTTTGATTGGTTATTTCCTTGTTATGAAAGTTGTATCATCCATCAAGACCCTCAAAAACCGTCACCCCGACTGCAAGGTAGTACGCCGTAAAGGCCGCCTCTATGTCATTAACAAAACCAACCCGCGTTTTAAAGCACGCCAAGGTTGATTTTTTATAAACCTACTTTCTTATACAGATGAAAAAAGACATTCATCCTAAACTTAATTCAGTTACCTTTGTGGATGTATCCACTGGTAAGAAGTTTAACACCTTTTCTACTGCTAGTTCCAAGAAAACTGAGAATGTGGCCGGCATCGACCGCCATGTATTAGTTCGCGATATCACCATGGATTCTCACCCAGCATTCACTGGTGA
>NZ_CAXLML010000047.1:0-12539 GCF_964187505.1 Candidatus Chordibacter forsetii | reverse complement strand
ACATTCTCATCGGAAAAATGCTGCAAGCTTTTCAGTTGGGGAAGGCGAAGTGCAAAGCTTTCCTCTCCAGGAAATAATACATTTACCCGGCGGTGAGGAACACCATTTAAACGGTTAGCAAAAATCAAGTCAAGTGGGGCAGATTCCTTTGCTTTAATTTGATAGGTTGAATTTGTTTCACGTGAAAGTTTTGCGGTTGCTTCCAATAAGATGATGGGGTCATCAGAAAACTCCACCATTCGCGGTTTTGAAAACCCATACTCAAATGCAGGAAGATTCCAAGGTTCCTCGTTTAAACGGATGAGCAAAGACTCTTCTACCAATTCAGTTGCCTGTTCGAGCAAATCATTCCGCTCAGAAATATTTAAGTCGTTGAGGATATCTGTAGTTAGGAAGGATTCAGCTTCCGGATCCTCAGCAAAGCCTCTGGGGTCGATTTCGATTAAGATCTTTGAGGTCCCATTGTCATCAAAGGATCCAAAAACGGGAAGATCCGGAATGGGGTGAGCAATACTCGGAAAGAAGGGTCCAAAGGAAAAGAGAACAATTAGTGTACTCAAGAAGGCTCGATTGTTAAATATCATAGGGAAAAATTTATATTAGAAAAAAGTATACTTCGTTCTTGTGTCTTTTGAAATAGTGGATTGGAAGTAACTAGTAATTATTTTAACCCTAACCCCATAATATCATGAAAATCCTCGCACCTATCCTCGCTAGTTTCTTTTTTGCAGCTTCCGTATTTGCTGGTTGTCCTTCCAAGACAATTAAAGGCAAAGTGGTAAGCTTTGATGCTGACTCCAAGACCCTAACCGTTAAGCAGGGAAAGCGTGAAAAGCAGATTAAAGTAACCAGCAAAACCGAGTTGGATGGGTTTGAATGCCCAACTAAGTTGGCTGCTGGCGACAAAATCGCTGTTGATGGATGTAATTGCTCAAGCAAGAAGGCCTCCAAGATCGCACTTGCCCAAAAGTAAGCTATTTTTATTTAACCACAAAGCCTCCGCTCAGCGGGGGCTTTTTTATGCCTAGTTGGCTGACAAATCCCGCGAACTTTTTCGGGTTTTCAACTTTTTACTATTCGTAAGAACCCCTCCGTTGGGACCGAGGAGGCAACAAGGCAAAAAGATAACAATTCCGGCCAGTGCCATAGATGCTGAGATTGGAAAGTTCATCGAATAAGCGAGCTGTAAACCAGCAACGGAGTAAAAAATCGACAAAGGTAGGCAACACATAAGAATGCTTGGTAAGCGATGAAAAAGGAAGGCCGAAGAAACGGGAGGTAATATCATCATGGCTAAAACCAAAATCACTCCAACGGATTCGAATGAGGCAACCACAACCAAGGCTAATAAAAGCATTAATCCATATTGTATCCAAATTACGGGCATGCCTAAGGACCGGGCAAGACTGCAATCAAAGCTGGTTACCAAAAGAAATCTATAAAAGACGATTACTGAAATCATTGTGGTTAGGCAGACCACTCCCATATTCCACAGAGCTTGATTCCCACTGGGTAATCCCCAAAGTTCTAGTTTTGGTGAGAGGGGAGTAAGCCCAATCTCACCATAAAGAAAACAGGCGGGGTCTAAATGAGTAGCTCCAGCTTCAAGGCTGAGTAATACGATACCTAAAGCAAAAAAGGAAGTGAAGGTAAGTCCCATAGCTGCATCCTCCCGTAAAGGAGTTTTGGTCCGAAGCCATTCGATAGATGCTCCACACCCTAATCCTGCTAGACAGGCACCAATCCAGACCGGTCCAATTGACAAACTGTCGGTAATTAAATAGGCGGTAACAATACCAGGTAAAATCCCATGACTTACCGCATCACCGAGGAGAGCCATTCGTCTGACTACTACAAAACAACCAACCAAGCCACAGCTTAGACTGACCATCATGCCCATAAAAACAATTTGCAGATTCCAAATAACCTGCTCTCGAGTAGACCATGGATCAAGTAGTGCTTCAGCGAAATCAAGCATTACTTATCTGCAACTAGGGGAGGGGAAAGCCAACCACGATCAATATCATCTTGGCTAGGGATTGGCTTCCCGTGGGGGTCACGCTGGGGATTATCTAAAATACGTTCAATTTGCCGAACAGTTTTTTCTCCTATAACATGTTCGATTTTTTCTGCGTCGTCGTGAACATGGTCCGGTGCATAAGAGGCTTCTTTAGTTAGATAGAGTTCCCAAAGGCGATGATTGCGAATCATCCGGCTGGCAATTTCCCAACCGCTTGGGGTCAATGAAACCATGGTTTCTGAAGGCAGTTCACTTTTTTGTTCAGTGGGAAATTCTTGGCGGGTGGCGTAGCCTTCGCGAATCAATACACCGATTTCCTTTTCGATTTCAGCGTCGCTTTTACCCCGTCTTTGAGCCAGCGCGGTTTGGGGAAAAGATTGGCTGGAAAAGGAACGGGACTCTAATACCTGATAACATGCCTTAAGGGTATTTTCGAAGCGAATACGTTGTCCCCGTCTTCTTGTTCGAAACCAAGATGGAAGAATGCCACGAGCGGGACTGAAAAATAGAACTGCTAAAAAAAGAAGGGTGGAGCATAAAACAATTACTGGACCAGCTGGTAATCGTTCTCCCATAAAAGAGAGAAAACAACCAACTATTCCGCTAAGAGCACCTAGGATTCCCGAAAAGACAAGTATTTGGCTCATCCTGTAAGTGAGTAATCCAGCAGTCGCTGCAGGAATAATTAGAAGAGCAGAAACGAGAACAACTCCAATAACCTGAAGGGATGAGACAATGCAAAATGCCATCAGTATCCAAATGCAAAATTGCAAAATATCAACAGGCAAGCCTACTGATCTTGCGAATGACGGATCAAAGCCAGAAAGGAGTAATTCTTTATTTAATAAAATAAAACATATAATGATTAAAGAAAGACAAAAACATAGAGGTACAAGATCTCGATCAGAAAGTCCAACTAGGGAGCCAAAGAGATAACTTTCCAATCCAGACGCTCCACCGTTTGGAGATTGTTGAAGATAGGTAATCAGGCAAATGCCTAGGGCGTAAAAACCAGACAATACAAGTCCCATAGCACTGTCCTCCTTCATCTTTGTATGCCTTTTAAGTAACGAAATAATACCTACGCCAAGAAAGCCCGATAAGGTCGCTCCAATCATCAACACTGCTTCATTCTTAGATTGGCTGAACATAAAACCGACGGCAATTCCGGGGAGAACTGCATGCGACAAAGTGTCCCCAAACATAGATAGTCTTCGACTGACAACATAACCACCCATAAGTCCACAGTTGATCCCAATGAGAATTGCTCCCAAGGCAATGATTTGAATGGAAGGATCTGTGAAAGTCCAAAATCGAATAGCTTGGTTGATCCAATCCTTATCGGACTCTGATGAAATTTGGGCAGCTTTTAAAACACTTGCTTCCTTAGAAAGAACCAAAATAAGGAGCATGTATTTAAGCTTTTTCCAAATTGGTAAAAACATTTACAAAGCCTCTGGAGTGGGCTGTTTCTCATTCAACTTGCGGCTTCCTACCTCCGACAACACGGTTAGTTTGCCACCGTATGTTTTTTGCAAAAGATCATGAGTGAAAACATCCTCGGTTTTCCCGTAAGCAACAAGGCGCAAATTAAGAAGGGCCAGGTGATCAAAATAATCTTTGGCTGTTGATAAATCGTGGTGCACGACCATCAGGGTCTTCCCTTGATTGCGCAAATTCTTGAGTAAATCAACAATGGCTTTTTCCGTTATTGCATCGACGCCCTCGAAGGGTTCATCCATCAGGTACAGATCACTTTGTTGGGCTAGGGCACGGGCGAGAAATACTCGTTGCTGTTGACCGCCCGAAAGGTTGCCAATTTGACGATTAGCGTAAGGGAGCATATTCATTTGCTCGAGGCATTCCGAGGCAAACGATCGGTCGCGCTTACTAATCCTCTTGAACCATCCAATATGCCCAAACCTTCCCATGAGTACAACATCCATTGCTGTTACTGGGAAATCCCAGTCCACACTTTCCCTCTGTGGTACATAGCCTACTCGAGTAAGGGCTTTACGAGAGCTATCACCGAATACCTTTACATATCCATCAACCGATTTCATTATTCCCATGATTGCCTTAATTAAGGTCGATTTACCCGCACCGTTTGGACCTATTATGCCAACCAAAGACCCTGGCTCTACTTCCAAATCTATCCCGTAAAGCACGGGTTTTTGTTGGTAAGCAACAGTGAGGTCGTGAATCTCAAGAGGTTTGGGTAGGGCAACTCGCATCAACGCTCGCCCAGGGCTTTTTTAATGACATTCAAATTATGAACCATCATACCTTGCCAGGTTGCAGTGGAATGTTTTTTTCCTTCCGGCCCTCTTGTGTAATTTTTATTTGTTCCCAAAGCATCAGAAAAAAGAGTACCCCCAATATTCGCCCCAGTCTCCTTGGCAATTTCTTCTAAAGCCTTTGGGTTTACGCTACTTTCTACGAACAGGGCGGGGGATTGATGTTTTTGGATAAAATCGACTAAATTAGTCCGGTCGGCCAAGCCCGCTTCAGCCAGAGTATTGACTCCTTGGAGCCCGATTACCCGGATTGCGAAATGATTTCCAAAATACTGAAAGGCGTCATGACTTGTAATTAAGATGCGTTGGCTCTTCGGTATGCTTAATAACAGTGATTTGCCCCACCTATCGATGGTCCTCACTGAAGCCTTAAAGGCAGATAAATTTGCTTTAAAAAAACTTTGTTCTTCCGGCATTACTTGGGAGAGTTTTAGGGTAAGAGCTTGGGCACAGGATATCCAAAGATCGGGATCAAACCAAAGGTGTGGGTCAACAGTTTGGTTTGTATCGTTGGTAAAAATTAATTTATTTCGCGGTATTTCCTCGCAGGGTGAAAAGTGAACTTTTCCTTTGCGTTTTGTTTCCTGCAACACTCGGGCGATTTTCCCTTCGAGAGAGAGGCCGTGAAATAAAATAAAATCAGCTTCGTGAAGTCGGGCAATATCCTCAGCGGATGCCCGGTAAGAATGGGGATCAACGCCGGCACCCATGAGGGCATCTACCTCGATACGATCACCCCCAATTTGACGGGCCAAATCAGCGAGATGAGTAGTTGTTGCTAACAATTTATAATTTTCAGTTACATCACTTCGATCTTCATTTGAATTTGTACACGAGATCAGCGATGCACAAGATACCAAAACAAGGAGTAAGGAAAAGAGATTGTTATTTCTGTATTGTTGATGCTTAAAATATTTCATTTTGATTAATCAAAGTATAAACAAATAGGCTTGAAAAACAATTGGGTCAACATCAGGGTTAATTTTTTATTATTTAATATGCCAAGCTCGACCGTAGAGAATTACCTCAAGCAAATTCTTGTGGAGTCCCTTCAGGGGACTTCTTCCGAGGTTGGTATGGGCAGAATAGCTGATTGCCTTGGAGTCACCCCGGGTACTGCCACGACCATGGTTAAAAGCATGGAAAGTAAGGGTTTGGTGAAATATCGACCTCGTAAAGGAGTGAAATTGACAACTGCCGGTCGCAAGGTTGGTATGAATATGTTGCGCCGACATCGATTGCTCGAAACCTTTTTGGTTGAGACTCTTGGTTTAGACTGGGGAGAAATTCATGAAGAAGCTGAAGTATTGGAGCATGCAATTTCTGAAAAAGTTTTAGAAAAACTGGATGAATTTCTTGGTCGTCCAAGCCACGACCCTCATGGTGATCCCATTCCCACACGAAGGGGTGGTTTACCCAAGGCATCCAACCGTTGTTTATTAGATTGTAAAGAAGGAGACCTTGTGCGCATTGAATCAATAAAGGACCAAGAAAAGGAATTTCTTCAATTTGCCCGCAAAAATAAATTGATACCCGGTAGAAAAATTGAAGTGATTCGCCACGATCGGATTGCCGATTCCATAGAGATTAAAATTGATAACAAAACAGTCATTACTTTGGGATCCAAAACTGCAGAAAAAATTGTTATCCGGAACTAAGGTTTCGAACTTTTATAAAAAAGGGGTTGCCCCCAAACTTCTGAATTTGCGAAAACCATAAACCCTAACTTTAAAACCCACTATAACAGCCATGCCTAGAAATGTAACACTCTTCACCGGTCAATGGGCCGACCTCTCATTGCCGGATCTTGCCGCCAAAGCTTCCCAAATGGGATACGACGGACTGGAATTAGCCTGTTGGGGCGATCATTTCGATGTCGATAAAGCAGCAGTATCCAAAAAATACTGCCGGGAAAGATGGGATATTCTTAGTGATCATGGACTAACTGCCTTTGCCATATCCAGTCATTTGGTCGGACAGGCAGTTTGCGATCTGATAGACGAGCGTCACAAAGCAATCCTACCCGCAGATGTTTGGGGGGAAGGTGACCCTGAAAAGGTTCGCCGACGGGCAGCCAAAAAATTAGCCAAAACGGCCAAGGCATGCCGAAACTTTATCAATGAAAAACCTGGCAGGGGAAAGAAAGATGATTTTCCTGCTGTGGTAAATGGCTTTACTGGATCAAGTATCTGGCACTCCATCTATGCATTTCCACCCACGGACCAAGCCTACTGGGACAAAGGGTTTGAAGATTTTGCCAATCGCTTCGGACCCATTCTCGAGGAGTTTGAAAAGCAAAATGTAAACTTTGCTTTGGAGGTTCACCCAACGGAGATTGCCTTTGATATAGCTAGTGCTCAACGGGCTTTGGACGCGGTCAAGAGTCATAAAAGATTTGGTTTTAACTATGATCCTTCTCACCTTGGCTATCAAGGTGTGGATTATGTAAAGTTTATTAGAACATTTCCCGGACGTATTTATCATGCCCACATGAAGGATGCCTGGTGGGGGCACGGGGACGGGTCGGTAGGAGTTTTTGGAGGTCATACCACATTTGCGGATCCCAGAAGGTTTTGGGACTTTCGTTCCATTGGTCGTGGAGATGTAAATTTTGAGGATATCATTATTGCCCTCAACGATATCGGTTATGCTGGTCCACTTTCGGTAGAGTGGGAAGATAGCCGGATGGATCGATTTCACGGAGCTGAAGAGTCCTGTGCTTTTGTAAGAAAGCTTGATTTTAAACCTAATGAAATGGCCTTTGATTCGGCATTCGACAAGGAGAACCAATAAACCTTCAAACAGATGAAAAATAGAAAATTAAGAATGGGCATGGTAGGAGGTGGTCGGGGGGCATTTATTGGCGGAGTGCATCGTCGGGCCGCTGCTTTGGACGGACAAATTGAGTTGGTAGCGGGAGCATTCTCTTCAGATCCAAAAAAATCAGCATTGTCGGGTAAGGACTTTTTTATCGATTCGTCGAAAGTTTATTCATCCTACAAGGAAATGGCCCAAAAGGAAAGTGCCTTACCCTTGGGAGAAAGAATAGACTTTGCATCCATTGTGGTGCGCAATCATTTGCACTTCGAAGTCGCCAAGACCTTTTTAGAAGCTGGCATTAATGTAATCTGTGACAAACCAGCCACCTTCACTCTGGCGGAGGCAAGGGAATTGAAAAAAATTATCCATAAAAGTAAAAAGGTATTTGCCCTCACCCATAACTATACAGGCTACCCCATGGTTAAGCTTGCACGCCAGATGGTGAAAAAAGGAGAACTTGGAAAAATCATCAAGGTGGTATGCGAATATCCTCAGGGCTATGCCATCACTGCTTTGACCGGAGAAGACAAATCGATTGCTAACTGGCGAGCCGATCCGAAAGTTGCAGGTATTTCCAATTGTATGGGAGATATTGGAACCCACGCGGAAAATCTCGTTCATTATATAAGTGGCTTGGAGATCGATTCATTATGTGCCGATCTTTCGGTAAATATTCCGGGGAGGAAATTGGATGATGACGGCAATGTTTTGGTTCGCTTTAAAGGAGGTGCCCGGGGAATTATTTATGCCTCCCAAGTTTCCAATGGAGATGAGAATAACCTTAATATTCGGGTATATGGAACCAAGAGGTCAATCGAGTGGCACCAAGAAGAGCCCAATGATTTGATTGTTAAGGATGCTCGTGCTCCCCGCCAAGTTTACCGACGTGGAAATAGTTATGTTTCTGGAGATGCAGCCTTGCATACGCGTATACCTTTTGGGCACCCGGAAGGATTTATTGAAGCCTTTGCTAATGTTTACAACTCTGCATCCGTGGCAATTCGTGATGAAGTGAATGGCAAGTTTCCCCGTAAGTCAGGTTATGATTATCCGGATATTCGTGATGGTATTATTGGCATGGCTTTTATCGAGACCGTAGTTAAAAGTTCAAACTCAAAGCAAAAGTGGGTCAAGTTTCCCTCTATCCCTAAATAAATAATAATCTTTATATCTCAGATCTTTTATGACTCAAAAAATAGGAATTATTGGCGCAGGTGGAATGTTGCAATATCATGCCCCTGGATTTAAAGCAGGCGGTGGCGAAATTATTGCCATTTGCGATATGAACCAAGAAGCAGCCAAGAAGGCGGCTCATACTTACGGAGCATCTCATGTCTTTGGAGATTCTCAAAAGATGCTGGATGAATTGCCTGACTTGGATGCAATTAGTATTATTACGCCAAACCGTACGCATATGCCTCTTGCATTACAGGCTTTGCGTGCAGGCAAGCATGTCTTTTGCGAAAAACCACCAGCCCTCAATGCCCAGGAAGTGTCAGAGATGAAACAGGCGGCTGATGAGGCGGGTAAGACCTTGATGTTCAACTTCAATAATCGTGCTCGTCCGGAATCTTATGCGATGCGAAGTTACATCGAGTCCGGTCAGTTGGGAACGATTAATTCCGCTCAGGCCAAATGGATACGTCGAACGGGAATTCCTGGCTTTGGTGGATGGTTTACCAACCAGGCTCAGTCGGGTGGGGGTCCTTTGATCGATCTTTTACATATGATTGATTTGGCTCTTTTTTACATGGATTATCCCAAGCCTACTCATGTGCTTGCTCAGACCTTTAATAATTTTATCCAAGATAAGGGATTTAAAGGGCCGTGGGGAATTCCAGATGTAGCTGATGGTGTGACCGATGTTGAAAGTGCAGCCCATGGCTTTGTCCGTTTTGATACCGGCCAGGTGTTAAGTTTTCAAGTGTCCTGGGCGGAAATGAACAAGCGTGAAGAAGTTTCCGTTACGTTCCAAGGATCTCAGGCTGGTGGAATGGTTCGCAGGCTATTTGGGCGGGATGGAATTGATGCTACCGCTTTAGATGATTGCGAACTTTATTTTCAAGAGCATGGTCGCTCGGTCAACCGTTCGGTAGTGGTTGAGGAATGCGAAGATATGGGAAGAATTCGGTCAGCCCAGAATTTTGCTTCAACGTTAGAGGGCAAAGAAGCCCCTTTAAATACTCCCGATCAAGCCCTTGCCTTGATGAAAATTATCGATGCTACCTACGAGTCCGCCCGATCGGGCAAGCCCGTCGAAATTGCTTGAGTTTGGCCATTCCCTGAGCTTGCCAATACTTTCTAATTACCGTAGTTTCTTCTTTCGAACATGAGTAAACAGTATAACAAATTGATCAAGCGTCGTCGTCGCACTGCCTATTTGGCTCGTCGAAAAAAAGCGCTGGCTGAAGCCACCTCCAAGAAAACGTCTGCCAAAGCAAAGCCGGCCAAAGCTAAAAGAGTTTCTAAGTCCGTGCCTAAGCCCCCCGCTACCAAGGCCGAACCTACCAGTTCAGCAGCAGAGGTTAAAGCATCGGACAAAGCAACCGCAGCTGATGTGCTGGGACCAGATTCCGAGTCTTCAAAAACTCCGGAAGCTGTCGTTGAGGAGAAGGATTCACCTTCCTCCTCAAAGGAGTAGTTTTTGAGCGGGCCGGGAATGCGGGGAATCATATTTGGTTTCCCTGCCATCTTTGCTTGCCTAAGTTTTTTGGCCTCACCCTGTGGTGGAGAGGTAAAATTAGAAGTAAGAAATCGAGAGTTTTTTACGGTAAAGGATTTCAAACGAATTCCAGAATTTTTTACTGGGCGAGAATTTTCGGGTTGGAAAGTTTACTGCCGATCTAATCCTCAAGTTAGGGATGGATTCTACTTTGTGGTAAAAGTTGGAGGGAAAAAGCAAAAATTACCGATTAACTCTCATTGGATTGTTGAATGGGTGACCTCTGCTGATCCAATGGTCAAAACTCAAAAAGTTTCCATTCCAAATTTAAAGCTTTTTGGTAAAGAAGTTTTTGTCGGACTGACCGGAGACCACTGGGCCGATCGTTCCCTTAAACCGCTTGCCTGGCGATTACGCCTGATTGATGATCAGGGGATTGCGCTGGGATCAAGTCAAAGTTTTTTGTGGTCCAAATAAATTGGGTCCGCCCAATAACATGACTGATTCTTGGGATCCGGTTGGTTCACCTGATTCGATTAGCCTTCTTGGCCTTGAGGAGTCCCTCCTTGGCGGACAAAGTTTTTCCTGGTCTTATCTGGGTGATAAGAAATGGGTCGGAGTAATTCGGAGATCAGTCGTTCATTTGTGTTGGGAAAACGGTCAGTTGTATTGGTGTGCGAATGGTCCCGTTCCTTTGAGTAAAAAAGAAATTGAAGATTATTTATGGCTTGATGATTCATATCGTGAAGCCGTCGATGCTTTACCTTGGCGAAGTGATCAGTCCTTGGACCAAGCAATCAAGAAATTTTCCGGTTTGAGAGTTCTCAGGCAACCAATCGATGAAACCTTATTGGTTTTTCTTTTGAGTTCCGCCAAGAGTATTCCTCAAATTAAACAGCTTCGCCATCGTATCCACTTGAATTTTGGAGAGGACTTAGGAGAGGGTAGGTTCGCTTTTCCCGGCTGGGAAAGGCTGAGTAAATTGTCTGAAACTGATGCGAGAAATTTGGGCATGGGGTACCGTGCTAAGTACTTGGTTGGTGTCGCCCAATTTCTTTGCCAACGGCATGGCTGGTTAGAAGAGGTAAGTGGATCGAATTACAAAAAAGCCCGATCTTCACTTATGGAACTTCCTGGCGTGGGACCCAAGGTGGCGGATTGCGTACTTTTATTCGGTGCAGGAAAAAGCCAAGCGTTTCCCATCGACACCTGGATTTTCCAAGCTTTAGAAAGACAGTACGGTATGAAAGGATGGACTATGAAACAAATGCAAGAATTTGCAGGAATTCATTTTGGTCACTACGCAGGACTTGCTCAACAATTCCTCTTCTCTTTCCAAAGGTCAGTCGGGCAGACGAAATCGGCCAAAAAAGAATCAAAAAGTGACAATGAACTTTCCAATTAGGCCGAGTGGCGCAAGACTTGGTTTCTTATTTTTGTAAAATATTTTAATGAATCCTCACTCCCAGTTTAAAAATTATTCAGTAGATCATTTCTTTGATGAAATGTTCATCGATGAGGAGGGAAAAAGTCCACGCCCTCATTATGAAAGAATTTTTAAAAGATTGGACAGCCTGACCGAATCGGAAATTTCAGATAGGCGTCAACAAGCAGACACTTCTTTTCTAGAGCATGGTATTACTTTTACAGTCTACGGTGAAGAAGGTGGAACCGAACGTATCTTTCCCTTTGACCCAATTCCCCGGGTGATTCCCGAGAGTGAATGGAGTGTGGTTGAGCGGGGGCTTAGGCAGCGTATCATCGCCTTGAATTTATTTCTCAACGATATTTACCATGATGGAAAGATCATAAAGGATGGGATTATTCCTGAAGAGATCATTCGTTCGTCCAAAAATTTCCGTCCGGAAATGGATGGTTTTGAACCACCTCAAGAAGTATACGCTCATATCTGCGGGACTGATTTAATTCGGGACGACCAGGGTAATTACTTGGTCTTGGAAGACAATGCCCGCTGTCCATCTGGAGCCTCTTATCTCTTGGAAAATCGGGAAATTATAAAGCGGGCTTTTCCTCAAACTTTTGGGGGTATGTCGGTTCGCCCAGTAGAAGCTTATCCGGACTTACTCTTACGAACATTGGAACACCTTTCTCCCCGTAAGTCCCAAAAACCTGTCTGTGTCCTGCTTACTCCCGGGGTATACAACAGTGCCTATTTCGAACATACTTTTCTTGCCAGACAGATGGGCATAGAAATCGTCGAGGGTAAGGATTTAGTTTCGATTGATTCTTTTGTTTACATGAGAACGACCCGTGGATTAGTCCAAGTCGATGTGATCTATCGTAGGTTGGATGATGACTTTTTGGACCCTTTGGTATTTCGAAAAGATTCGATGCTGGGCGTCCCCGGATTAATGGATGCATACCTCCGTGGAAATGTTGCTCTTGCCAATGCCGTGGGAACGGGAGTCGCCGATGATAAGGTGACTTACGCTTATGTTCCTGATATGATTAAATACTACCTTGATGAGGATGCTATCCTTCCCAATGTGCCCACTTATTTATGTTGGCGCGATACAGACCGCTCGCATGTTTTAGAAAACCTCCAAAATCTGGTGGTGAAAGCGGCTAATGAATCTGGTGGTTACGGTATGCTCATAGGAAATCAATCCACAGCAAAGGAGCGTGAAGAATTTGCGCAGCTCATAAAATCCAATCCTAGAGAGTATATTGCTCAGCCGATTATATCTCTTTCACGTCACCCCACTTTTTGTGAAGAGGG
>NZ_CAXLML010000046.1:0-2518 GCF_964187505.1 Candidatus Chordibacter forsetii | reverse complement strand
CCCAATGGCCATATCAAAGGTAAGATCAGGATCAACTGCACCAGCGTAACTGTTTAGGTTTCCACCGTCTGCCATGATTGCACTGGCTTGCTCATAGGTATCCGCAGATGCGTAGTTGGTCCATACCACCACCGGTTTTCCAAATTCTGTGAGCTTGGAAATGATGTCTGGATCTTTTCGATCAATCAGGACCACCCGAGTGCCACGGGCACGCAAATCCTTAATCAACGCGTACTCTTCCATCTCATCCAACTTAGCCTGAGATCCGGTGACATAAACCACCGGGGGCAGGTCCTCATCGGGCACACTCGCCACGATGGTCAGGTTGATCATCGCCATCCGTGCGGTGCCGGACAGGTAAGCAACAATGGCACGGGAAGGTACGCCGTACTTAAATTCACCATTTTCTCCGAGGGTAAAAATATGCTTATTGGTGCCGTAATTGCAGGCAAAAGGCTCGGCATGGGCCAGGGTGATTAAGCTGGTCTTTTCATCGGCATTGACCGGGTTGAAAAAGTTCCCGAACCCCTGGGCTTTGACATAGACGGGTGCTCCGGCTGGGACAAAATTAAACTGACGCAACCCTCCCAAGTATCGATATGAATAGCCCAACGCGGAAAGTACTCCGCTTTCGCTGGGCTGAAAAGTCAGAGGATCAATCGGTTCGGTTGCATGACCTGGGGTTACGACCACCACATCTCCCGGCTTTACATTCGCACCTTCTGGCGCTTCCAAAACAATTTGCAAAGTCTCGTGCCCCAGAGCGATACGATCTGTACCGGAGGGCACCCTAGCATGGGTATCAAACTGACGGATCGCCTTGGCGTCCGATGCACAACGACAATTTCCAAAACTGGCGAGAAGAAAATTTTGCCCATTGAGCGATTCAGTTGGCAATTCATCCTCCAATACCTGGACCTGATTCGGTCCGGTTAAATAGACACCATGATGAGATATACGGGCACGCTTAGCGAGTTCCCTGGCACGTTCAATCTTTGTAATAGACATAAAATTCAGGTCGTATAATTACGATGGGCAAGGACCGTCCGGGTAGTACATTTCCTCAAGGCTGGACCATTCACCGGGTGCTCCTGGAAGAGGAAGTCCACGAGTCTTCATAATATTTCCCATGTCCCTCAGATCTTCGTATCCGATTTCCTTAATATTCCCCCCGAGACTTCGGGCATGAATAATGTGCAGGGCGGTCATTTCCAACAAGTCGGTGCACATCTGAGCCCATTTAATATCCCAGGGTGTAAGAAATACATAACCATGATTCTCCATGAGGAAACCATTATACTTTTGCAGGTAAGGAAGAAAATTATCGGCCAATTTTTGGGTGAGCGGTTCGCCATAGGGAACCACCGGCACCGGCCCCACCTCCGTGATGGTCTCGGGAAAAAGCGGACGCATATGGTAGTTTTTGGAATCCGAAATCGCAAAGGCATTAAGATGCGGTGGGTGACAATGCAGGACAGCTTGTACATCCGGACGTTCGCGAAAGAAATTCACATACATCGGTGTCTCTCCCGTTGGTTTGACTGTGCCCTCGATTGTATCCCCGGCCAGGTTAATGAAAACCACATTATCGCGACTTACATCCCCCTTATTATGCTTGGTTGGGGTGATAAGGATGACATCATCCTCAAGTTTCCACGCCAGGTTCCCCCCATGCCCGGTTACATACTGATGAGCAGCCAAATGATGGCATACCCCAATAAAGGTATCAACTTTATCAGAATGTTTTTCTAAGCAACTCAAAATATTAGAAACGATTATTTTATACCCCTTCGCGGTAACGCTTAATCATTTCTCCAGTTGTGGGATTGGTCGTCATTACATGACCAGGCAAAGGTAAGATATTTTGATGAATTGCATCAATCATCCAGGAGGGTTGAGGAAAGAAATCCTCTTCCACTTCAGCACAGGGTGTTATCCAGTTGCGCGATCCAACCACTACGGGGGGAGCGTCCAACTCGTCAAAAGCCAACTGGCTTAATTTGGATGCAATATCCTGCATCACAGATCCGCGCTCACAAGCATCGGATGAAAGCAATACCTTCCCGGTCTTGCGAACCGATTCAACGAGTGGTTCGTAATCCAATGGCGTGATCGAGCGGCAATCAAAAACATCCGCGGTTACTCCATATTTTTGTTCAAGAATATCTGCAGCTTCTAAAGCCCGGTACATGGTTGCACCCACAGTGATAATGGTCACATCATTTCCAACCCTGCGTTGAGCAGGAGGTCCAAATGGGACTTCATAATATCCCTCTGGCACTTCCTTTTCAAAAAGCTCACCAATATCATAGAGGCGTTGGCTTTCAAAGAAGACCACAGGATCACTGCCTGCCAATGCAGTATTAAGCATACCCTTGGCATCGTAAGGAGTGGAAGGGAAGACTACCTGTAAGCCAGGAATATGGTTACAAATCGCACACCAGTCCTGAGAATGTTGAGCACCGTATTTTGATCCCACAGACACCCGTAAAACTACTGGCATTTCCAGCACGCATGC
>NZ_CAXLML010000045.1:0-10661 GCF_964187505.1 Candidatus Chordibacter forsetii | reverse complement strand
TGGTCACTATTCTTTGCAATCGTGAGAGCATTCGTGATGTCATTGCCTTTCCCAAAACTCAAAAGGGACAGGATTTAATGACCGACAGCCCGGGCGAAGTGACCGAGCGCCAGTTGCGCGATCTAAAAATTAAATCGATCGCCGAAGAGCCACAAAATTAGATTAACCCCTACTCACTTCCCTTACCTAAGGAAGTGAGGGGTGAACCTCCTGTAAGCTTTTAACTTGCTTGCAATGGTAGCGATTGGATTCTTAATTTAACTGATATGGTACCCAGCCCGCCCTTTGATTATTCCCTCGTTTTGTACACGGGATGGTGTCTTATCCCCCCTCTGTTTCTCTTCCTTCGACATTTTAAAAGGTTACCCCTGCCTAACTGGGCGACCTGCATAATTTACTGCCTGCTTGGCTGGGCCACTCTCCTAATGGCTGTAGAAATACATTATGATCATCTTTGGGAATTGGTAAACTTCGTCCCCAAGGAGGAACAGGATGCGATACTTGAAAAATGGGCAGCGGATGGTGGGCCCAAACTGATGGCCCTCTTTGGAGGTTGGCTTTATTCCCTCGTATACTTTTCGATATGGTGGGGAGTACTTACAATATTTTTTGCCTTAAAAAAATACATCCTCAATAAAATCAAACCTAAATGAATAATGTCCTGAAAGCATATTTATTTTTTTTAATCCTTGCGATTGGATACGTTCCTTTACTTTCCCAAGAATCCGCCAAGAGACTTTTCATTCTCTCCGGGCAGTCAAATATGCAAGGCCACCGCCCCCAAGAAGCATTCACTCCTCGGATTGAAGAAGAATTTGGTAAAAATGAAGTCGCCATCGTACAATACGCCCTTGGTGGCAAACCCATTCATAGATGGTGGAAAGAATGGAAAGATCTTGATGGCAATAAACCGGAAGAACTTGGCGACCTCTATGACAATCTCCTTTCCCAAGTTAAAAAAGCTATAGAGGGAAGTGAACTTCAGAGCGTTTGCTTCGTATGGATGCAGGGAGAAAGGGATGCAAAAATGGGATGGGGGAAGCTTTACAAGAATGCACTGATTGGACTGCATGCCCAACTTGCAAAGGATTTAAACTGGGATGAGGACCAACTAATCATGGTGATCGGACGATTAAGTGATTTCGATATGCAAAATAAAAAATATCCGCATTGGACAATGATTAGAGAAGTGCAGATGGAAGTGGCTGAAAATAATTCACAATTTTTTTGGATAGATACCGATGATTTAAATGACGGAATCAACCGGAAAGGGAAAAAGATCAAAAATGATTTACACTATTCTGCTAATGGATACCGAATTTTGGGAACAAGGTTTGCCCAAGCCTGCATAGAAGCACTCTCAGCCTCTAAGAATCTCTAAACTTCTTGCGCCAACGGCCTGGGGAGGATCCCTTGATCTCTTCAAAGGTACGATTGAAATGACTAAGGCTCCCAAACCCACACTCCAGGGAGATTGATAAAACCGTTTCTGCAGACTCCACCAATAGTCGGGAAGCTCTCGCAACCTTGGCCTCGTTAAAAAACCTCGAGAAGGTGCGCCCCGTATGTCTTTTAAAAAACCGGCTAAAGGCAGAGGGAGTCATCGATGCGATATTACAGGCAGCGGGAAAAACCGTCGTATCGACGCTTCCTTCCACACTTTCGAAAATAAAATCAATCACCCGGGCGAGCCGTTCATCCTCAGGTTCTTTTGGATTGTATCCGGCACTTGCCAAATATTCCCGAGGCATTTCTGATAATTCTCCAAGCAAAGATAACCAGATGGAATAAGACTCCCAGCTACCCAACTCAGCTATTTCCAATTGTTTAAATTTCTTGCTCAAACGGTCCTGAACAGAGTTTCCACCGAGGTGGAAAGAAAGACCACGCTGGGAATCATCGAGCATTTTTTGGATACCAGCAAGTTCTGGTCCCTGAGATACAAGATCCTGAGGGAATTGAACGAGAAAGGCACGGGAGCGTCCCGAGTAGTCAGGAGCCGTTCGCCAGCAATGTGAAAGGTTGGAGCCGACAAGTACGAGATCAGATGGGCCAAAAGATTGCATGTGATCCCCAACCATGCGTTGGCCTACGCCATCTAATACCCACTTTAACTCAAGCTCGGGATGGTAATGCCAATGGCCATCAAACCCCTGCCCTTGATCAATTTCGGAAAAGCGAAAGGAAGTTTGTTGGTCCAGGGGCAATGCCTCGAAGGTGGCTCTCATTATCTCTATTTTGATCCAGAATTAACTCATTTCAAGGATTTAGGACAATAAATGATACATTTTTGTTAAGAAGGGGGCAGAAAATAAATAATTTACATGGTACTATTTATGGCTTGCGAAAACCTACTCTAAGCCAAGAAATTTAGACAGCCCAACCCACCATTATAAAATCCATGAATCCTGAAACTCATTCCCGTAGAACTTTTGTAAAATCTGGTGCCCTTCTTGCCGCAGGTACCGCTCTAACGCCGTATGTCTCTCAAGGCTTTACGGACGACAAACCGATCCGCATCGGTATCGTGGGTTGCGGAGGACGCGGTTGTGGTGCCGTTGGCAATGCGATGAAAGCCGACCCCAAGGTTGAGTTGGTTGCAATTGGGGACTTGTTTGAAGACCGCATTCAGCAACGGTCCAGGCACCTCGAGAAAATTTGTGGAAAACGATACAAAGTTTCACCGGATAATATGTTTACGGGATTTGATTGTTACAAAAAAGTGATCGATGCCGGTTTAGATTATGTCATCCTCACCACTCCTCCCGCTTTTCGTCCTGCTCAACTTGAATATGCTGTAGAAAAAAGCATTCACTGCTTTTACGAAAAACCAGTGGCCGTGGATGCTCCAGGCATTCGCAAGGTCCTGGAACTGGCAAAAAAAGCGAAGGAAAAAAAGCTCGGCTTCATGTCTGGTTTTTGCTGGCGCTACAATTACCCCAAGCGGGAAGTTTTTTCTCGGGTATTAGATGGAGCAGTCGGAAATATTAATGCGATGTACAGCACCTACAACGCCGGAGAAGTGGGGGGTAACCGTGGACGCACCGGTACCCAGTCTGACCTGGAAATACAAATGCGTAACTGGCCCAAGCACGTGTGGTTGGCGGGCGATTCCATCGTCGAACAAGCGGTTCACTCCATTGACATGATGCAATGGGCTATGGGTGAGGAACTCCCGGTAGAAGCGGAAGCTACTGGAGGCAGACAGGTCTATCCGGATGACCCCGACCGTTACGGCAATATCTTTGACCACTTTGCAGTGGTCTACAAATGGGCAAACGGTGCCCGTGGTTATCATTTTTCCCGTCAGCAAAATGGAACAACCGGAAGTTACGAACTTGAAATCTTCGGTAAAAAAGGGTTTTGCAGTGCTAAAAATAAGCACGCTATTTTTGCAGATGGAGAAAACCCCTGGAGGTTCTCCGGCAGGTCAAACGATATGTATAAAACGGAGCACGAAGAATTAATCGCCTCCATTCGTTCCGGAGAACCAATCAACGACGGTGAACGGGCAGCCAATAGCACCATGGTAGCCATCATGGGTCGTATGGCCGCATACACAGGCAAGAAGTTATCCTTCCAACAGGCTCTTAATTCAAAACTTGATCTAACCCCTCCCCACCTTGATTTCTCACAACCCCTACCTGTTGCCGGAGTTCCAAAACCAGGTCTGACCAAGTTCATCTAATATATAACCACAAGCTTTTTCACACTATGGAAATCATCATCCTACCCAACGAAGATGCGGTGGCTAAACGTTCTGCCGATCTGGTGGAATCTCAAATACGTGCCTTTCCGGACACCGTGCTCGGGCTTGCCACTGGGTCCAGCCCGCTCGGGCTTTACCGTGAGTTGATCAATAGGCACCGCGATCATGGACTGAGCTTTCAAAAGGTAAGAACTTTCAATTTGGATGAATATGTGGGTATACCTGCAGACCACACCCAAAGTTATCGCACTTTTATGGATGATAATTTGTTTAAGGCGACCGATATTGACCTTTCCAATACTCATGTACCGGATGGGATGGCGGAAAATCCGCTCGACGCCGGCCCCACCTTCGAAAAGAAAATTGCGGAAACTGGTGGCGTTGACCTCCAGGTACTGGGCATCGGGACGGACGGACATATCGGATTCAACGAGCCCACCTCCAGCCTGCGCTCCCGTACCCGCTTGAAGACCCTGACCAAGCAGACTGTAGAGGACAACTCCCGATTCTTTGGCCCTGACGAATTTCAACCCAAACTGGCCATCACCATGGGGATCGGTACCATTCTGGAAACCAGGCGTATACTAATGATTGCCACCGGTGATAACAAAGCTCAGGCGGTGCAGGACATGATCGAAGGTCCAATCTCCTCCATCTGTCCGGGCTCTGCCCTTCAACTGCACGAGCGGGTCACAGTAATCCTTGACGAAGCAGCAGCGCAGAACCTGAAGTACCAAGAGTACTACCAGCATGTTTCGGAGATTCAGGACGAGTTGGTAAAGAAGCATCGACCATCGGATTGGATTGCCCGTTAATTTTAATATCACCAAAGTTTTAAGCATGAGCAAAGAGAATATAATTCGTGTACTTGTGGTAGGAGCTGGAAATATGGGGCGTTCCCACGCACTCGCCTATGCTGCCATTCCTGAATTCGAAATCGCCGCCATCTGCACCCGCAAACCGGAATCCCGTGCCAAATTGATGGCGGAATTACCCGCAGGCACTCCCGAGGCAAATGATTATGCCCTGGCTCTTGAAGAACTTAAGCCGGATGCGGTTTGTATATCCACCTACCCGGATACCCATTATTCCTTTGCCAAGCTAGCTTTGGAAGCAGGTTGCCATGTTTTTACCGAAAAACCCTTGGCCGAAAGCACCGAGCAATGCCGCGAACTTGTTGAACTTGCACATACCCAGGGCAAAGCATTGGTGGTTGGATACATTCTACGACAGCACCCGAGTTGGATAAAATTTGTCGAAGTTGCCAAGACCCTTGGCAAACCTTTGGTCATGAGAATGAATTTAAACCAGCAATCCTACGGTAAGAACTGGGAAACTCATAAAAGCCTACTTTCTTCGATCTCTCCGATCGTGGACTGCGGAGTCCATTATGTTGATGTCATGTGTCAAATGACGGGGGCTAAACCGGTTCGGGTATCGGGACTTGGAGCACAACTGTCCGACGAGTTACCCAGCGACAAAATTAATTACGGACACCTTCAAGTAACCTTTGAAGATGGAAGCGTAGGTTGGTACGAAGCAGGCTGGGGACCAATGATGAGCGAAACCGCGTTTTTCGTAAAAGATGTGGTTGGCCCGCTTGGGAGTGCCAGTATTGTGGCTGCCGATGCTTCTGCTCGGGGAAAATCATCCTCGGTGGATGCACATACCCAAACGGAACGAATCCTTTTACACCGCAGCCAAACTAATCAGGAGGGAGAAAGGGAAGCGGTGGATGAATATATTGATTTGGAAGACGAACCCGACCACGACGAACTTTGCCGGCGGGAACAAGTCTTTTTCCTAAGTGGTATTCAAGGCACAACAGATCTGACCGAACATCAAAATAGTGCTATACGGGCAAGCGAGATTGTACTCGCTGCCGACCATTCCTTCCGCAGTGGAGATATGATAAAGCTAACCTAAATAAAACCTTTTATTTACATCCCTTACACCACCATACCTGATTGCATCTTTGGTACATCAAAAGAATGGCTCCCTGTAACAAGATCCGAAAATCGGCAAACAGGGTTGAAGTAGAGTTAACCAAAAGTAGTTACTAATTCTTAAAGCTGATTATTCGATTAGTTTGCGAATTGCTTTGATGGGGGCACACAAGCGAATAACCATTTGTGGATTGGTCTTTTTTTGTTTTTCATAGTTTATGGTCACGGTGCTTGCCACCATGCCAACTACCTCGCCGAAGTCATTTAATACAGCCGCCCCACTCGATCCCCGTGCATAATCAGCGGAGATCATCATCCATTCTCTAAGTGAGCGATCTGGTCCCATGATCCCGTCGTATAGAGAAACCATTCCCTTCGAGTAGTAATAAAACATTCCATCGGGGTGACTGATCACATGAACAGAAGAACCGATCGCTGCAGGATCACCAAGAGGAAGAGGCCGGAATTTGGCACCAGAAGCTTGGAGAATAGCCACATCCGATTTTTTGTCTCCGGCTAGCACATCTGTAACTGGAAAAATATTTCCTTCCGTATCCATCACCGCCAATGTTTCCCCATCAGTTTGATCGATTACATGATAATTGGTGGCAAAAACTCCATCCTTGGAAAGTGGAAATCCAGTGGCACTTCCCGAATGCCAGTTTGTGCAATGTCCGCACTTATATAATTTTGCCACGATAAGGGTCGATGGCTTGCAAAGCTCATATAGATTTTTGGGGTCATAAACAAAGGGGGATACCTTGGGGATTTTTATTTTTTTACCGGATACATTTTTCAGCTGTTTTCTTAATTCGGTAAGCGGGATGGTTTTATTCTTATCGATAAGCAAAGCAATTTCCTTGATTAACTTCACTTCCAAAACAGGAGAAGTTGGTTTTTGAGCAAAAGAGAAAAGAGATGAACAGATTATAATGCCATTCAATAGAGCGAACTTCATACAATCCATTAGAGAAAGAAAATCTTTACTCTTCAAGCCCGTTTATTCCACATATTAGCTATCGAAACGCCCTGAAAAACGGTCGGGTGAGACTCCAATAATATTTTTAAAACTGCGGGAGAAATGATAAGGGTTTTCAAAGTTTAGCTCATAGGCAATTTCCTTAACTAGCATTCCTGACTTTAAGAGGAGCGAGGCAGCATGTTCCATTTTCATACGCATGAGGCAGGAATAGGGAGATTCCTTATGAAAACGTTTAAACACTCGGGAAAGATAAGCGGGATCCAAGTGAGTTTCATTAGCCAACTGCTTCATCGATTTCAATCGAAGATAGTTTTTCCGTAAATGCAAAAGCACCCTCTCATAAGTATCCCAGGATCGAGAACTCACCGTCGGTTGTCGATCAATTCGTTCTCCAACCTTAAGCAAAAGAACCCGTAACAGGTTAGTACAAACTTCCTCAGAAACTGACGAATTACTTGCTGTGTTTAAGAGAATCAACTCATAAAGATCAGATAAATCTGGGTAGTTTTGTAATCGAATAGAGCCTGATTGTACCGAAAAGAAATCCGATTTAAAGAGGCTGGAATCAGTGCCTGAAAAAGCGATAAAATATTTAAGCATCGGCTTACAATTATAATTTTCAATCCTGTGAGGTTCACCACCCTGATAAAAAAACAATGAACCAGGGGACAGGGAATAACCAACTCCATCAAGCACAACCCTCCCCTCGCCTTCTACCACCAGCTCCACAACCGAGAAATCCAGAGCCTTTCGATCAACCAAATAGCCAGGCAGACAACGTTCGCAACCCACGCTAACAATCTTAAAAAGATTTTCTTTAATGGGCAGACCAAGAAAAAACTGGCGTGCTTCTGCTACTGATACTGATTCAGCAAAGTGTAATGAACGGTTTTTTTTCATTTTTACAAAACATTTATGTCAACGATTGGTATTCCATGGTCAAGAATACATATTCCCAATATTTACATTAAATGCTATTGTAATTGATAAATCTACAACTTTTCAATCAAACAAAATGAACCACTTAACGGATAATAATAGGTATTCACAAAGTTACAATCGACTACGGGATTTAAGGATAAATCTATATTTCCTCCGTTTTACCTTCGAACAAAGATTGTTCCGTTTGCGGGATTCTTAGTTGCGAAATAGAAAATAGTCTAAGAACTTTATAAACAACAATTTGCCCATGCACTGTAACAACTTTCTACAACAACCGACTAACCGGCGGGATATGCTTCGCTGGTGTGCTAATGGCTTTGGAGCAGTTGCCCTGTCTGCATTAAGTGCTGAAGGTCGATCGCCAATCCTCAACAATCCCCTCGCCCCCAAGCCCACTCATTTTCCGCCCAAGGCCAAGAGTGTAATTTTTCTTTATATGGACGGAGCGCCCTCACAGGTAGATACCTTTGATTACAAGCCCGCTCTCAAGAAATACAACGGACAGGATCCCCGAACTGCCATTGGCAAATTGGAGCGTACCCAGTTTGATAGAGTCGGCAAAGTTCTTCAGGGACAGTGGGATTTCAAGCAACACGGGGAATGCGGGCACTGGATAAGTTCCCTCTTTCCGCATCTCTCTGGAGTGGCGGATGAACTGGCGATGGTCAAGTCGATGACCTCCCCTTTTGCCGAGCACACCTCCGCCAATTACTTTCTACACACAGGTTCTGGCTTTCAGGGACGTCCAAGCATGGGAGCATGGTTCGGATATGGGTTGGGCACCGAGAACCAAAACCTTCCCGGCTTTGTCGTTCTCAATGGAGGTCTAATCCCTCCCGGTGGGCTGGACTGCTTTGGCTCGGGTTTCTTGCCCGCCTCTTACCAGGGATCAGTCTTTTTGCCCAACGAAAACCCCATCGCAAATGTGAAACGGGTAGAACCCAACGATGCCTTGCAACGAAGTAAGCTCGACCTGATAAGAGGTCTTGATGAGTCTACCTTGGCAGATTTACAGGGGGACCCTCAGGTGGAAGCGGCAATTCGCAATTATGAAACCGCATACCTTATGCAAAGTTCGGTTCCTGAACTAACCGACCTACGGGGCGAAACTGAGGCGACCAAGAAATTATACGGCCTGGATTCTACCTTCAAAAATACCCAGACCTTTGGCAAACAATGCCTCATTGCCCGCCGTCTGGTCGAACGCGGCGTTCGCTTCATCGAACTGACCTGCCCCGGTGGCAACGGGGATCGTTGGGACCAACACAAAGACTTGGTAGACGGGCACAACAAGAACTGCCTGACCATCGACCAACCGATCACCGGGCTGATTCAGGATCTCAAAGCCAGAGGCATGCTCGATGAAACCCTCATCGTATGGGCCGGAGAGTTTGGCCGTACCCCGTTCGCTCAGGGAGCCAATGGGCGCGATCACAATCCATTTGGCTTTACCATCTGGATGGCGGGTGGAGGGGTCCAAGGTGGTTCAAGTGTGGGCAGAACGGATGACTTTGGGTACAAGGCAATCGAAGACAAATGGGATATCCATGACCTGCATGCGACCATGCTCCACCTGTTGGGAATCGAGCATACCAAAAGTACCTTCCGTTTTAGTGGTAGAGATATGCGTCTTACGGATGTGCACGGTCACATCATTAAACAAATCCTGGCCTAACGCACTTATATCAATGAAGTGTTTCCTTACAACCCTCGGCATCTTTTTACTCGGTCACCTGACCTGTGCAGAAGAGAAGATCCAGCCGGACCAGCTCACTTCGGAACAAAGCGATTTTTTTGAGTCTAAAGTGCGCCCCCTTTTGGCGGAGCATTGCTACGACTGCCATTCGAATCAGGCGAAAAAACTAAAGGGAAAACTCTTCCTCGATTCAAAATGGGGATGGGCGACCGGGGGCGTGGGCGGACCTGCGATCATTCCCGGTGACCTTGTCGAAAGTATGGTCATCGATGCAGTCAAGCACACTGAAGAACTGGTGGATGCGATGCCTCCGAAGTACAAGATCGAAGACGAGGAAATTGCCATCTTGGAAAAATGGGTGGCGATGGGGGCTCCCGACCCACGGCCTAAAGTGGAGGAAAAAGAGGGACTTGTGGAGAAATTTGACCTGCAAAAACGGTTTACCGAACATTGGAGCTGGAGACCAGTCCAGACGGCCGCTCATCCCACAATCCAAGGTGCCAAGGAAGCAACCTCTGCGATCGACCGCTTTGTTCAGAAAAAAGTGGATGACGTAGGCTTGAAACCTGCCCTACCTGCTGACCAACGCACCTGGATACGAAGGGTCTATTTTGATCTGATCGGGCTGCCCCCAAGCCCGGAGCAACTCGCAGGATCTCTTGAACAAACCAAAGAGCAAATCGTAGATGAATTGCTCGCCTCCACTCACTTTGGAGAAAAGTGGGCACGACACTGGATGGACCTGGTTCGATACGCGGACACCTACGGACATGAATTCGACTTTGAAATTGATCATGCTCACGAATACCGGGACTACGTTATCCGAGCATTTAATGAGGATGTGCCCTACGATCACTTCATTCGCGAGCACCTCGCTGGTGACCTTCTGAAAAAACCCCGACGACACCCGACAGAAGGGTATAATGAATCGGTCATTGGCACGGGCTTTTGGTACTTTCACGACGCCACCCATGGGCCAACCGATGTTTTGCAAAATGAAGCGGACCACCAGGACAACCAGATTGATGTGATGAGCAAGGCATTCCAGGGACTGACGATTTCCTGTGCCCGTTGCCATGATCACAAATTTGACGCCATCTCCACCGCCGATTACTACGCCCTTACCGGCTTTTTAAACAGCTCAGCCAAAGTGGATTATCCCCTAGATGTATGGGGATGGAGGGAAAAGACTCTTTCCAAACAGAAGAAATTACTCGGATCCACTTCTTTGGAAACCGTCTCCCCAAGTAACCCCGAGAAAATCATTCAGTCCTTCATTGTCGCAGCCAACCTAATTCGCAAAAAACAGCAAGAGCCCCTACCCGATCCATGGCAGGGACAACTCATCGATGACTTTGAGAGTGGATTCGATAAATGGACGCTTGC
>NZ_CAXLML010000044.1:0-23673 GCF_964187505.1 Candidatus Chordibacter forsetii | reverse complement strand
GAACGGTAGAAATCTCACCAATATCGGAACCTTTCGTGCCTATTGTAAGGAGTACTTACGGTCCCATGCCAGTATACATAAAGAAGGCATGACCTTTCTCGTACGTCAGTTAGCTCCCAGTGAAAAGGGAGTACCCATCGAGATCTATGTATTTGTAAACGATGTTCGATGGATCGAATACGAAGCAATTCAGTCAGATATATTTGATCATTTCTTGGCAACTCTGCCTATTTTTGGTTTGCGTGCCTTTCAATTACCCAGTGATTCCAGCCTTACACATTTAGGACAAAAGGTTTCGTGAAGCTACTTGCTGCATTTTTTGGGGCAGTTTTTTTATTTTCAACTTCCATCTCCTGTAAGGATTCACTTTCTGAGTTAACTGATTTTACCAGTGATGGGTGCAGTTTGTTCCTGGATGGCACTTTTAAAAATCCCGAATTGTGGAAAGAATGTTGCCATAAGCATGACTTAGCCTACTGGCGAGGGGGCACTGAGAAAGAACGGGAACAGGCAGATCTTGACTTTAAAAATTGTGTGGAGAAAAAGACGGGCAATCCACAACTCGCTCAATTAATGTATGAAGCTGTTCGTATAGGCGGAGTCCCACATTTCCCAACTTGGTATCGCTGGGGCTACGGATGGCCAATTGGGCGAGGGTACAAGGAACTAAGCCAAGAAGAACTTGTAATGGTAGAAGCCAAGCTTTCCAAGTATCGAGCCACATTTCGTAAGTAGGCTAAGGAGAAGTGTAAAACCTCGAGGGTTTATTTCCTTACCACCTTGAAACTGTGCTGGATTTTTGGGATTTTTACTGCTGTGATTGACCAAGCATAAACTTGGTTTCATCGATTATTTTTTTGAGTTCATTACTCGGTGAATGAGCGGGTGCAATATCCATGGCTTCTGAAAGGTATTTTGTGGCTTCCTTCTCTTTGCCATCAATTACTTCGATCAATGCCCGGTGTAACTTGTATGCCCTTAACTCTTTTCTTATTCTTAAATTAAATTGATTTTCCGGTTCGTCCAATCGGGAATACTTGGTTGCCTTGCGAATTAATTTCTTATTTTCCGATCTTGCGGTAGAAGTTTCTCCTACACGTAAGGCAGCCAAGGTGTAAATATTCTGAATATCCCAGTTTTGTGGTTCCACTCCGATGCCGATGAAGTGCAGGAAATCTTCAAATTTTATACCGCCTCCTGGCTTGGTTAATTTGGCAAAGAATGCCGCTTTCTTCTTATCGATCCCTGGGTTGACAAGGTGCAGGTAAAACTTTTGTGCGAGCAGTCGATGTTGAGTTGTCCATGATTCAGTCAGGGAGTTTTTACAGTTATCTGGATGCTGTTGATTGAGTTCCTTTTTAATTTCCTCATATCTCGGATTGGCAGAAGGAAGAGATACAAAGGTATGGACCAAGCATGAAAGGTACTCGTCGTAAGTTTTTTTCTTATTTTGAAAAAGCTCTAACCAACCCGATTCGCTTATCCTTTTTTGTTGATTTTGTTGCCTTACATTACGGGGGAGCTCATCGTCTTTCTTGGCCGCATCCTTCCTCGCCCTTTCATTTTCATTAAGAAAATTGCTCGCCTTGGTGTAATTAAATCTTAGGGAATCAAGTTTTCCGAGTAGTTCCTCGGTCGTTTGATTCTTCTCGGCAATTGATGGTAAAGTTAGTCTGAATATGCAAAGGGAAAAAATTACATACAAACGCATTTAATTAATAGGCAGCTGTTTTTCCAAAAAATCAAGTCCTGAAATTAAGTCATCAAATATTCCATCCAATTGAGCCTCTAAGCATTTTTTTAAAATTGGACCAAAGTCAGCACCTGGCTTCATCCCCTTTTGAATTAAGTGCCGGCCGAGAATGATTGGTTTGGGTACAGAGTCCTTCACTTTTAATTCCTCTGCACGTTTGAGTAACCAGGGCCCTTCGGGGAACTCATCATTTCGAGGTGGACGACCAGCAATATCTGCGGCGGCCACTCTAACTAAGCGGTCGATTCTTTTTACCTTACTGGCAAGACGGCGAATGGCACCATCACTTGCTTGGTCTTTGTAAAAAGTGCGCGGAGTCAAGTGGCGTCGAACAAGGGGTACTACTTGTTCATGTAGTTCTACTTGATTGGTGAGCCTGGATAAAAAGGCACGGGTAGGTTGTTCTCCTCTTGGTTCGTGAAGGGGAGATCGTATGCGCCCATCCTCTCCAATTACGGTGGTCATAGGTTTCCCGAGATCATGACAAAGCACGGCAAATCCAACCACAAGGTCTTCCCACTCATTTCCTGTGCGTTCGCGGGCAAAAGCATCCATACAATGAAGGGTGTGTACCCAGGCATCTCCCTCCGGGTGCCACTCTGGTTCCTGCTCGCATCCAACCAGGGCGAGAAGTTCAGGAAAATATTTAAGCCAATTGCAATCGTTTAAGAAATTGAGAGCGGCGGAGAGATTATTGCCCTTGATGAGTAATTTCTTCCATTCTTCAAAAAGGCGCTCTGGTGGAAGGTTCTCCATGGAGATACTCTTGCACAGACTAAGAGTCTGGGGGGAAATATTTAAGTTGAAGCGGGCAATGAATTGCATGGCCCTGAGGACGCGCAGGGGGTCTTCAGAGAAAGCCGGACCAATGTGGCGGAGTAAACGTTTTTCAATGTCTGCAATGCCACCAGTTGGATCGAATAGTTCGTTGGTTAGAGGATCTAAGCCTATTGCATTGATGGTAAAGTCCCGCCTCTGTACAGAGCGGGAAAAAGGGAGGTCTGGGTCGATATCCACAGAAAATCCTTTGTGTCCCGATCCAGTCTTTATTTCGGTGCGGGGAAGGGATAATTCGGCGGGCAGGCTACGTAATTTGAGTACACCAAACGCTTTTCCCACCTCATGGCAGGTATAGTTTTTTGAAAGCGTGGATTTTAATTGATCGATCGATAATCCTTGGACCTCACAATCGATTTCTGAGGGAGATGATCCTAAATGAAGATCACGAACAGAGCCACCCACCAATAATAAGCGTCCTCCGGCAATTTTTGTTACTTTTGCTAATTCTACAGCCAGCGAAGAGAGTTCCCGGGGTAGGGAGTCTAAGGGATTCGATAAGATTTCTGGCATCTATGCCGGGTCGGGAAATAAACGGTTTTCCACCACAGTGCAGAGAGCATGATAGATGGGTAAGTGAAATTCCTGAATATCTGGGGTTTTGTGAGCAGGGGCCATAATCACGAGGTCACAAAGGGGAGCGATTTTTCCGCCAGAATTACCGGTAAGTGCAAGTGTTTTTACTCCCATTGCTTTGGCCGTTTTGACTGCATGGAGTAAGTTTTGCGAGTTACCAGAGGTACTTATGGCTAAGAGGAGATCTCCGCTTTTTCCAAATGCGAGCACTTGCTGGGCAAATGCATAGCTGGGATCGTCATCATTGGCAAAGGCGGTATGGAATCCTACCATCGAAGGAAGAGAAAGAGCGGGTAGTCCGCCGTGCAGGTTCTGGGAGAGTTCTGGGCCCAATCGATCAGACAATTCGGGGGTGAGTACACGAGGGTTATTAAAGCGTTTGATCAATTCGCCTGAGATATGTTCGCAGTCGGCAGCACTTCCACCATTACCACAAAGCAAAAGTTTATTCCCTGAACGAAAGGTATCTACAAGCAGTTGGGAAGATTCATGTATTGAAGCTTCACAAGATTTTAAAGCAGGGTAGCGGTGGCAAAGTTGCTCAATTTCGTCCATGATTTTCAAAATAAGCAACTCGGATGATTGAGCCAATCCTATTTCCCTGAGTCATAATTGATGCCCACTCTTTACTCACTGGCAAAATTTTGCCATGGTGGATCTTTGCACCATATGACAATTGAACAAATAGATTTGGGGGATGCCAATGAAACGCTTGGGGGGATGGATGCTTCTGGGCGTATCCGTTGGGCGTGGGAAAATTTTGGCACCGGATTACTCACCTCCACAAGTTTTGGTCTACAAAGTGCCGTGATGATTCATTTGGTAAGGGAAGCAAGTAAGGAAATTCCCATCGTTTTTATAGATACTGGATATTTGTTTCCCGGAACTTATGAATACGCCCTGAAATTACAGGAAAAATTAAATTTCAAGGCATTGGTTTATTCGGCCCGCCTATCTCCTGCTTTTCAGGAAGCTTCCTTTGGGAAGTTGTGGGAGCAGGGGAAGGATGGAATGTCCAAATATAATTGGATGAATAAAAAAGAACCAATGAACCGGGCATTGCAGGAGTTAGATGCAACAGTGTGGATGGCAGGCTTACGTAGAACTCAGGCCACAGACCGTAAGAAATTAAACTTTATAGAACGGCAAAACGGAGTTCTTAAACTCTATCCTATTTTGGACTGGGAAGATCGGGAGACTTATCAATATTTACCAAAGAATGATCTCCCTTATCATCCATTGGAGGGTATGGATTATGATTCAGTTGGTGATTGGCACAGCACCCGGAAACTTAGTGAAGTCGAGAAAACTGAGGATGCGCGTCATGGGGGGCATGGTCGTGAATGTGGACTTCACTTAGATGTACCTGAGGGAACCGATTTTACCGTTTAAAATATTTTATATGATTACCCCGGAAGAAAAAGCTGAACTGCAAACCCTACTCAAAAGAACCAACCATTTATGGTCCTTTCTTGAATGCGACGCGAAAAAAATAAGCATCGTGGAAATGGAGGAACAGATGTCCAGTCCAACCTTCTGGGACGATCAAAATGAAGCCAAGCGGGTTAGTTCGGAATGCAACCGTCTGAAGCAAATTGTAGAAAAGATTGAGAGTTTCAAAAATCAAGTGGGTGACATTGAAGCAATGTCTGAACTTTGTGATGAAGATGAGTCAGATACTGCATTGTCCGCTGAATTCTCAAAGGAATTAAAGGGCTTGGTCGCAAAAATTGAAGACTTGGAAGTTGAAAGTTTTCTTAGTGAACCAATGGATGTTCGACCGGCTTTACTGAGCATACATGCAGGAGCCGGTGGAACCGAGTCTTGTGACTGGGCGGACATGCTCATGCGTATGTATGTGCGCTGGGCGGAACGGCGTGGGTTTGATGTCGATATTCAAGATCTTCAACCTGGTGAGGAAGCGGGAATTAGTCGATGCACCCTGCGTATTGATGGGATGAATGCCTACGGATATGCCAAGGCAGAACGGGGTGTGCATCGTCTTGTGCGCATTAGTCCATTCGACTCGAATAAACGTCGCCACACTTCTTTTTGCTCGATCGATGTGATCGCCGAAATGGAGGATGATGATGTTGATATGGATATTCCGGATGATGATTTACGTATTGATACCTATCGTTCGAGTGGCAAGGGTGGGCAGCATGTAAATAAGACCGATTCCGCAGTTCGGATTACTCACTTGCCTACTAATATTGTGGTACAATGCCAGAATGAACGCTCCCAGTTGAAAAATAAACAGACGGCGATGCGGGCTTTAAAGTCGAGAATCTATGAGAGGCAACAGGATGAGAAGCGGGTAGAGATGGAAAAGTTTTATGGTGATAAGGGCGAAATGGGGTGGGGGAATCAAATTCGCAGCTATGTCTTTCAACCTTATCAAATGGTCAAGGATCTGCGCACCGGTGTAGAAACATCCGGTGTACAAGGGGTAATGGATGGTGATCTCGACCGTTTTGTGAATGGTTGGTTGCGGGCGGGTTGTCCGCGGCAGCGAAATAAGGATATTCAAATTGACGACTGATCCAACACTTCCCCCAAGTCAACTAACTTGGGAGGAAATTAAAAAAAAGTTTTCAAAAGACTCTCTTTTTGCGGGGAAATCATGGAAGTGGTCGAACCAATCCTGGGCATTACCAGAGAATGTTGGTGAATTCATCAAGGAACTTGGCGATGCTGGACTTTCCTTCTTTCAGGCTCTTGAGAGATTGTATTTGAAATCAGCCGCTGGCGAAAAAATTCTTCGAAATGAGGAACTTCGTGTCCCCTGGGTTTCCGAATACTTAGATGCAGGCAAGCCCGACTGGTTGGTCCAACATTCCCGTTCCCGAAATGTCCGGGGGTTGCTCCCTCCGGTACTTCGGCCTGACTTATTACCTTCGCGTGATGGCTTTGCACTGGCCGAATGGGATTCCGTACCTGGCGGAATCGGCCTGACTGACCATCTTGGCCGTATATATTTGAAAGATCGTTCGCCCAAGATGGCTAGAGCTTTTGGTGACGCCCTCGTTTCCCAGGCAGGCAAGTTGGGAAGGTCTGCTCGCTTTGCCATACTGGTCAGCGAAGAGTCAGCCACTTATCGCCCGGAAATGGATTGCTTGGGCGTGGAGTTAAGCAAGCAAGGATTGCAGGTTGAAGTCGCACGACCGGATGAGGTTTCCTTTGTTGGGAGTGAGGCCTTTTTGAATGGCCAAAAAATCAATGTGATTTACCGGTTTTGGGAATTGTTTGATCCGGATGTTCCTCAAATGAAAGATTTTGCAACTTCTGTTGAAGCAGGGAACTTGGTTATTACTCCGGCAATGCGCCCGTTTCTTGAAGAAAAACTTTCTCTCGGTTTACTCCATCACCCCAAGCTACAGAGCTACTGGGAAGAAAACTTGAGTAAGTCAGAGAGGACTCTTCTGCTTAAAACAGTTCCAGTCACTTGGATTCTGGATCCTGCCCCAGTACCACCGGGGGCATACCTCGATGGTCCATCTGTTGGAGGCCGGCCGATGAGTGACTGGAATGATCTGGGCAAAGCTTCCAAGAAAGAAAGATCCTTGGTTTTAAAAGCCAGTGGGTTTCATGAAAGTTCATGGGGGGCAAGGAGCGTTGTGGTTGGAGATGATGTATCAATTGATGATTGGGCTACCAGCGTCAAGCAAGCCTTGGATAATTACCCATCTCCCATTTTTATTATTCAGGAATTTAAGAAGCCTTCCATTATGGAGCATCCCGTTTTTGATGATGGGAGTTTATCAAATATGAAAGGCAGGCTGAGGCTTTCTCCCTATTATTTTCTAGAGAATGGAAAAGTAAATTGGCAAGGGGCACTGGCCACCTTTTGTCCGGCCGACAAAAAAATAATACATGGTATGCGGGACGGAGCTCTCATACCATGTGAGATTCCTGAATAGAAGAACAGGCGATCGATCAAGTTTTACCCGTCGTGATAGTCCGAGGAAACAACCAAGCCACTGGACTCAACATTAATGAACCACGCGGTTGTTCCGTCGGGTAGGGGCCAGTCCGCAAGCCATACATCTGCTTTCTTTTGTAACCTGATAGGAGTCCTCGTCCAAATTCTTTTTCCGGTGAATCCAAGATCGGTCGTATGGACGAGTTCCGCTTTTTCAAGAACTTCATCCGATTGAAAACGGGCGTAAGCTTGCCCGTCCAATAGTGCTGAGTCTAATCGTCGGCACCAAATTTTTCCGGATTTGAGAACCCTTTTGGCAAATGCATAACTTTCTGGCCGGCTCCATGCCGGGCCGTGTCCATGGCCCATTTGAGGGACGAGGCTGACCATGTTTGGTCCTGCGGTTGCTTGATAGGATTTACGAAGTATCTCCATAGGGAAATGTTTATCTTCTGGCCAGGAAAACCAAAGAACTGGCATCCTTGCGCGGTTAAAACGGTGGCCTGCTTCCCAAGCATTAAGATAACCAGAATTATTGGCTAGTGCTGGTTTGTAATGATTGCCTGCCTCATTGAGGAATCCACATCCGTATACGGGAATTACAAAGGCAAACCGTTGGTCAATACCCATCACAATGGAACTAATGATACCACCCCAAGAGGTGCCCATTAATCCGACTTTTGATTCATCAACCTGAGGAAGGGAACGAAGTAATGAATTGGCGAGTATCGTCTGGGAAACGGCATGATACATCCACTGGTCCCGCAAAGGCTTATGGGTATCGGCAAATATTCCAATCCGGTGAGGACCTGCCCATTGATGTTTTCCCCAAGCCATCTTTTTACTCTTCTCGTTCTTTACTTTTTTGTCGATTTGCCCTTCAACTGCGATACTGATGGCGGCAAATCCCCGGTCGTTCCATTCCTGTACCCAGTTTTTAAATGCGGTTCCTCCTCCGCCATGCACCAGTACAACTCCAGGAACTTTTTCGTTTTTACTTACTTTGGGTAGGCCTAGCCAGGCATATGCCCGGGTTTCCTTACCCTCCCACGGTAGGGATTCCATAAGGATTGCTCTTGGGTTTTCGTTTTTATTTGTTTGTGAGAATGGATGAAAAGATGGAGCAGTTGTTAATTCTCCGAGTTTTAGAATTTCCTCTCTTAATTCTGGTGACCCCAAGAGGGGTAGGTTTAGGAATAAAAAAACGGAAAGCTTTTGGGGTAATGATTTAATTTCCATCTATTTACCCATAGTTGTAAGGGGAAAACTATCCGTGCGGAAGGGGGTCACGGGCAGGGTTACCCCACCGTCCCGGAGGTATAAGTTGCACACAGGATTATCGGCCCATGCATAGCGAACCGCAATCGGTGCAGTTATCGAATCTGCCCATACCTCCACTCGATCTTTTCCAATCAGTTTTGCACTGGCCCAGGCAAATTTTTGATCTTCTCCACAGATGGCAAAACCTGTTGGAGCTTTTGAATCAAAGCAATAAAGGCCGGCACCGGCGTGATTAAAATTAATAATAATTTTACTGCCCTTGATTTCCATGGATTTGTACTTGGGACTTTCATACGGGATTTTTTGTCCATAATCTTTTGCAAGTGCATGCCTGAGCAAACGATTGGCCACAGTTTGTTTGTTTCGTGGGTGAATGTCTCTGCCTTCCCCGGTATCTATAATTACAGCTTCCCCTGTGTGATTAAGTTTTCTTAGGCAAATGGTTTGGGATTCCCTAAGTTCTGCCCAGCTTGAATCGTTGGGAACGATGGACTCAGGGCGGAAATCTGCTAGTTGAGTCCAGTAAAACGAGAAGTCACCCTGTCCCCATGCCTGCCTCCATGATTGGACCATTAAGGGGAATATCTCCCGGTAAGCAAAAGCCCGACCAGCATTTGATTCTCCTTGGTACCAAATTGCTCCCTTGATCCCGTATCCAATAATAGGATGCAGTACGCCATTGAACAGATTGCCCGGTCTGTGCTGCCCAGTCATCAAGTTCCGTGGTGCTCGAGGAGGACGTGAGGTCGAACCATTTGCTTTTTCAGCCTTCCACTTGGCTAACTTCTCAAAATAGCTTTTTGTTAAGGCATCAAAATCATAGTTTCTTTCTTTTTCTCTCCATTCCATCATGTAGGGTTGAGCAATGGGATGAATCATTAGGCGGTCCTTAGGGATCCATGCCTCACAAGCAGATCCTCCCCATGAATTGTCTATTAAACCGACTGGAACTTGGAGGATCTGATGAAGCCTGCGACCGAAGTAATAACCAACAGCAGAAAAGGATGCACTGGATTGTTTGTTCACTGCTTCCCACGATCCCTCAAAATCCTTCTGGGGTACTTGGGTTCCTACCTGAGGGACTGAAATTAGCCGAATGTTAGGGTAGTTAGCAGAGAGTGTCTCTAAATCACTGTCGTCGGATGAACTTACTCCCCATTGCATATTGGATTGGCCGGAGCATAACCAAACTTCACCAACCAAGATATTTTCGTAAATCAATGCACCAGGCTGATTTTTTAATTGAGTAGAGAAATTCTTACGAACCCGGCTAAATCCGTTGCTTCGCCCCTCTGCAATAATCATGGTTTGTTGCTTGAATGATGCCTCAAGTGGATCAAGCTTGATCCTCCAATCCCCTTGTTGATTTGCCTTGGTTTGGTAGGTTTTACCAGCGAAGATTAGGTTTATGTATGCATTGGGGCTGGCCCATCCCCAAATTGGACATGACTGTCCTCTTTGCAGAACCATATTTGAGCCAATAATGGATGGTGTGGATAATTTTGCATGTAGAAACGAGAATGTTCCCATGCATATCATAAGGAGAATGCAGTTTTTTTTCATAGGTTGTAATCAATAACAAATACATCATCAAGTAGGGGCTTGAGGATTTCAACAAAAGCTTGGTGGGCGGGGTGGGGTAAATAGGTTGATCGTGCGGTTTCGTTTTCAAAGGTAACTGTAAAGCAGTGGGAGAAACCTTTATTTAATCCTTCTGGGCTATTATTTAATCCCCATTCAATGGAAATAATCCCAGAGATAGACTGTTGTAGTGCAGGGAATTTTTTTTCGACCTTCAGTATACTCTCGTTAGTTATTTCGGGTTTAAATTTTAAGCAGACAATATGGCGAATGTGGGCGGAACTGCTCTCTTCTTGTTGGCCTTGGGATGCAGAAATCATCCATTTAATGATGCAGAACTTAAGGTATACGGCGAGTGCAAGTTAAGAGAACTTAAAATGCTTCATCAGTGAATGATTGAATCAACAAGCTACCTGAAATAAAGAGTTGTTATGAACGAATGAAAAAAAGTTTGTTTGGACTTCGTCCTCCTTGACTTAGTCAATGCAATCAACATCATTGGATCAATGAGTAGTGAATTCGACTGGTTTATGGTAACCATGCCCATTTTTGCCATTGTGGTATATTTGATCGTTATGCTTGGATCATTGGAAAAGCAGCCCAAGTTTCTTGAGGCGGAAGGGGTCAAAAAATTGACCAGCTTTATGTTTATTGGGTTGTTTGGGGGCGGAGTGCTTGTCTCCTTTTACTATATGATCGTCCGATTTATTGAATTGTTGGGAAATTATTAATTCCCTCCTTTTTATTCATGCCGATTTACGAGTTTACATGCTTGGATTGTTCTGAAGATTCAGAAATCCTAGTGCGTTCCAGTGATTGGAAAAAGGATGCAACTTGTCCAGCTTGTGGTTCTCCAAAACTTGACAAGAAACTATCTGTCTTTTCATCTGCCGTCTCGTCGGGTGATTATACGGAACCTGCTCGCTGTTCTGGTACGCCGAGTAACTGCGGGCGTTGCTCGATGGATAATTAGGGTGAACTTCTTTCAGTTCGCTCCCTCATTCTGATGGAAGCCTGGCAATCTTTAGAGCATATTATTATCCGATGTGGGCTAGCAGTTATTTTACTTTCTGTTTGGACCTGGCGGGCTAATAGGCCTACTCGATTTAGAGGGAAACGGGCACGGAACATAGCTGAGGAGTTTAAGGTCTATGGATTGTCTAAGCGAACGATGTATGGAGTTGGGTGTATGAAAGTGATCATTTCTCTGTGCTTTCTTTGCGGGCACTGGGCACCTTTCCTTATTCGTCCGGCGGCAATCCTGCTTTCTTTACTTATGTGCTCGGCAGTCGTTTTTCATTTAAAAGTTGAGCGTGACAATCTGTTAAAAACTGCTCCCGCATACATTGTTCTCTTTTTTGCCTGCTACTTGGCACTTAAGTAGATCCTGTAAGTTCTTTAAACTTACGTATCAAGTCTGTTTGCCGGGTTAGGGTTTTATCGTTACGGATAGCCATCGCATAAGCGGCTGGATCTCCAACAAAGACGACTTTTTTCTTGGCCCTGGTTAGCCCAGTATAAACAAGGTTTCTTTGAAGCATCATGAAGTGTTGCTTAAGGATAGGGAAAATAACCACAGGATACTCACTTCCCTGACTTTTGTGAACTGATATGGCATAGGCAGGTTGCAGATCGGTAACTTCCATGCGTTCGTATTTGATCAGGCGACCTTCAAAATCAATTTCAAGTACTCCATTGATTGAATCAACCTTTTGAATGATTCCAAGATCACCATTAAAAACATCCTTGTCATAATTGTTACGGCTTTGGATGACCTTATCTCCCTCCCGGAAAAGCATGCTTCCCATCACATGGGTTGCCCCATTTGGATTAACCGAATTTCTAATTTGATCATTGAGATTGCCAATTCCTCCGACTCCACGATGTAAAGGAGCTAGCACTTGCAGATCAGTTTGGGGATTAATCGAAAATGATTTTGGTAATATGCGAGCAAAAAGATCGCATACTACCTGGACGCATTCTTCCGGAGATTCAGCTCGAATAAAATGTACATCCTGCTGCCGAGGAAGGGCAGAAGAGGGTTCGGCGGGGGGAGGCGGACTTGTCTTTCCAGAAAGAATGTTATGAGCTAACCCCACAATTCCACTATCCTCAGCTTGCCGGAAAGTAACTTCCAACCTGGTTACCGGTAAGTCGTTAGAGTCAATCAAATCTTTGAGTACATTTCCTGAACCCACGGAGGGTAATTGATCCGCATCGCCAACTAATAAAAGGTGTGCATTTGCAGGTAGAGCACGAACTAGAGAAGCGGCTAGTCGGACATCGAGCATACTGGACTCGTCCATAATCAGATAATCACAAATTAATGGATTTTGTTCATTCATACAGAACCCACCCTGAGAAGGATCAAACTTAAGTAACCGGTGAACGGTTTGTGCGAAATGGGAAGTACTTTCCGACATTCGCTTAGCTGCTCGCCCAGTTGGAGCAGCCAGAAAAATTTTAGTCTTTTTAGCCCGAAGAATTGATACGAGTGCTTTTAAAATGGTAGTTTTACCGGTTCCTGGTCCGCCGGTGAGAATTGAAACCTTGGAAGCAAGGGCCTGACGGACGCCATCCTCCTGACCTTGGGCAAAGCCAAAGCCTGCTTTTGCTTGTGCCCACTCAATTGCCTTATCGATGAGGATTGGTGGGAGACTGGACTTGCCCTGTAGTAATAAGTTGAGTGACTGTGCCAGAGTATATTCAGCTCTGGCCGTTGTTGGTTGTTGAATCCAATCCTCACTGGAATGAACGATATCTCCTTGAGTGGTTAGGACGGTAATTCGATTCTCTACCTCCTGTGAATTTGCCTCCAGGAGTTCGGTGGCAAGCAGCGCAATCTCACGCCGTTCAAAATGGGTATGACCTTGGTCTTCGCATTCCTGCATTACATGAAGAATGCCTGCATCAATTCGGGGCGGCCCATTACTAGCTAGTCCAAGGTTCAGGGCAATACGGTCTGCGGTTTTGAAACCAATCCCTTTTACCTCCCTGATAATCCGATAGGGGTCTGTTTCTAGAAGGTTTTTGGCTTCGTTCCCGTATTTTCTGACCAGCCTAAGGCAGAGAGCATCAGTTACTCCGTAAGTTTGCAAAAACATCATTACTTCGCGGACTGCTTTTTGTTCTTCCCATGCCTGTTTGATACTTTTGGCCCTCATATTGCCAATTCCTTCGATTTCTCGAAGTCGTGCAGATTCCTCAGAGATTATGCGCAAAGTATCAGCCCCGAAATGATCGACGATTTTTTGGGCATAGGTTTTGCCAATTCCATGAATTAATCCGCTGGCCAGGTATTTTCTGATTCCATAGGCGGATGCAGGTAATTTACTTTCAAATTTATCGAAGGAAAATTGCTTGCCATGCTTGGGGTGCATCGTCCATGAACCGGAAAGAACCAAGGTTTCTCCGCATTGTACCTTGGGAGCCTTACCAACTACGGCAATTTCATCCTTCCCCTCACTCCCTTTTAATTTCCCGATAAGGAACCCGTTTTCCTCATTATAAAAAGTGATGCGTTCGAGAACGCCCTCTACAGAACTCTTTGCACTTTCACTATTTTTTTTATTCATACCCATGCCCAAATCAAGATGTACTGATGAATGGGGATCGATAGAAGTTAATAATTTACAAAAAAACTAGTAATTGAGTAGGGTCAAAAGCCAATGCCAGTCTCGATTCCGATTTGATGAAAACTTTGGTAGTCGATGCGGTCAGCAGCAGACCTACCGTCGAGTTCATAATAAACTGAGGATTGCCAGAATTCATTCCATCTAAATTCAAGCCCGATGAGGAAAGAATAGTGGAAAGCGAGATCGGACTGAGAATAATTTTCTGACTCGATTTCATAATGAGTGATCGAGGTACCTATACTTGCCTGAGTCTTAAGAGCTAAAAGCTCAGAAAAACTCCAGTCCTGTCCCAAGGTAAACCCAAGGTTAACTAGTCGATTGTCGCCCTTCTCCGTATTACCTGCCAAGGATTCAGTATCGAAGAATTTCCCCTCAATGAATGCACCAATATATGATTCGTCTTCAAACATTCTGTTATATTCAATCCCGATTTCAAAACCGTTCCCAAATTCCAAGTTGTGATTGCCGGATTCTGAGAATGTGCTGTCATTAGGAATGGATAATCCGATGTAGAAATTAAATCTATTTTTGGGGAGCGATGGGACTTTTATATCCTGAGGACTTGAGTCTTCTGGGAGAGAGTAAGTCCTTGAGTAAACGGATGGATCAGTTTCCAAGTCGACAGTTGGTAACTCTTCAAGGCTTTGTTCGGGCTGGAGTTCGGGGGAAGGTTGGTAGGCAGGAGCAGTGTTTTGGGTTAGCTCAAGTCTTTGAAGTAACTCATCAATTCGACTTTCTAATCGATTGAATGTTTTTGAAGTCTCTGTTTCTTCTGATGATCGATTAGTTATGGGGGGCGGTAAGGGAGGGAAGTCAACAGAGGGTAGTTCCTCCTTCATGATTGGCGTGACCGGAGGTGAGGGGGGCGTAGTTTTGGAGTTCTCCACCTTATTCAACCTTTCCAACATTTGATCAATTCGATTCTCTAAATGATCCAAGTCAGTTGCAGACAAGGAGAATGCAAAGATAAAAAGCAGGGGAACTAGGTAAATAATGGACAGTTTCATGATTTTGATCCCCCTTTAGCCAAATTTATTGATGTACGCGGTTATAAGCACTCACCAGGGCGAGTAAACCACTCTTTTCAATACTTGCATGAATACCGCAACCGTAAGCCACTCGACCAACTTTGGTTTGTAATTGAATAAAGGCGGCTGATTCAGTGGCGGACCCACCACCGATTGAATGTTGGCGGTAGTCGGTAAGTTTAAAATCTTTCAAGCCAGCTTCATCAAGTGCATGAACAAAGGCATTAATCGGACCGTTACCCCTTCCGGAAATATTTTGAATTTCATTATTTATTTTAACCGTTGCGGAACAGGTGATTTCATCTGCTGAAACTTTATTGGTTTCATAAGAGATCAGGCTTAAAGGATTTTGTTTTTCCAGGAACTCGCTTTTAAAAGTTTCGTAAATTTCTTCTGCAGCTAATTCACGTGATTCGGAATCAGCTTTCCCGCTCATAACAAGACCAACTTCTGGGTGCATTGGTTTAGGCAGTTCGAGGCCAAATTCCCGCGAAAGTACATAGGCAACACCACCTTTCCCACTCTGACTGTTTATGCGGATGATGGCTTCGTATGAACGTCCAATATCACTAGGGTCAATAGTCAGGTAGGGAACTCGCCAATGGGATTGTTCTGGATCTTTGGCTTTGCCCCGTGCATCCATGCCTTTCTTGATTGCATCCTGATGTGATCCTGAAAAGGCGGTAAATACAAGGTCTCCCCCATAGGGGTGGCGGTCATGTACATTCATGCCCGTGGTTTGTTCGTAAACCTCACGGATGTGCTCAATGTCATCGAAGCAAAGGTTGGGATGTAGTCCCTGGCTGTACATATTTAATGCAACTGTAACGATATCTAAGTTCCCTGTACGTTCACCATTTCCAAATAGTGTGCCCTCAACACGATCTGCTCCAGCAAGTAAACCAAGTTCGGTTGCCGCTGTGCCTGTGCCTCGATCATTATGGGTATGCAAACTGATAATTGCCTTTTCGCGTTCGCTAAGATTTCTGCAAAACCATTCAATTTGGTCGGCATGAACATTTGGGGTGAAAAGTTCGACGGTGGCTGGTAAATTTAAAATGATTGGATTCTCAACGGTTGGTTCCCAGGCTTCCATTACAGCTTCGCAGACTTCAAGGGCGTAATCCTCTTCGGTGTCAGAAAAGCTTTCCGGTGAGTATTCCAATTGAACTTCGGTATCGGGAAGTTCAGGAAGCAGTTTTTTAATTAAACAGACACCTTCGACTGCGATTTGTTTAATTTGTTCTTTGGACATCCCGAAAGTGACTTCCCGTTGCAGGGGAGATGTGGAGTTGTAAACATGGATGATTGCCTTCTCGGCACCTCTAAGACTATCAAAGCTTTTTCGAATCAGGTGCTCCCTTGCTTGAGTTAAGACTTGTAGGGCAACACCGTTAGGTACAAGTTTTTCGTCAATTAACTTGCGGGCAAAATCGAACTCCGTTTGAGCCGCTGATGGAAACCCGATTTCGATCTGCTCAAATCCGACTTGGCAAAGGAGCTTAAAGAGCTCGAGTTTCTCCTTAACGCCCATGGGGATGGGCAGGGCTTGATTTCCGTCCCTTAAATCAACACTACACCACTGCGGTGCACGTTCAATTACACGATTTGGCCATCGCCGATCTGGTAGATCGATGACTCCCCATGGCTTGTATTTGGTGATCGGGCTTTTTTGCATAGCGAATCTCTCAACCTTATTGATTTTGATGCCCTTTGGAAAGTGTTAATCCAAAGTGATAGATCGTGGTTGTATGAAATCGACATTTCTTTAGGTTGAAGCGTTAGATATGGAGGACGAGTTTACAGGAATTAAATGTTTATCCGGAAAGGTGATTGTGCTGGGCGTATCCGGATCAATTGCTGCTTACAAGGCTGCAGATTTAACCAGTGAATTACGTAAGGCTGGTGCGGAAATCTTTATTGCCATGACTGAGTCGGCCACTCGCTTTATCACGCCCTTGACACTTGGTACCCTTTCACGGAATCCGGTTGCATCTTCGTTGTGGAATGAAGACGCAAGCTGGCAGCCTGGACACATTGAGCTTGCGGACCAGGCGGATCTTTTTTTGGTGGCACCTGCCACTGCAAACCAATTAGCCAATTATGCTCACGGGCAGTGCCCAGATTTGCTTGCCTCCATTTACCTAGCCACTAGGGCACCCGTGTTAATTGCTCCAGCCATGAATGGAAAAATGTACGAGCATTCTGCGACTATGGAAAACCACAAGGTGTTATCTGATCGTGGTGTGACCTTTATTGAACCAGTGACGGGTGAATTGGCATGTGGGTATGAGGGAGTGGGGAAATTGGCCCCCATCTCAGATATTCTTTCTGCGGTGTCTAAGATACTTACATAATTTCAGGCATAAAAAAAGCCCTCCCGGTAAAGGAGGGCTCAATAAAGATTAAAGATTTCAGGCCGCCGGTTATGCAGCGTTTGGTAATTCCTGTAGGCTAGATTGTTTTCGTTTCACTTTTTTCAACCTCGATCTTCGCCTTAAGCCACGGTCCAACTTTTCGACAAGATCGTCGATTGATTTGAAAATGTTATCTGAGGCTGAAGAAATAGTAATGGTTGTTCCTTTGAGTTCCAAATGACCTTTGGCTACAAACTCATTCTCATGAGATGAAGATTTGGAGGATCTTTCCAATTCGATGCGCGCCCTGATGATTTTCTCTTCGTGTTTGAAGATTTTGTCCATTTTAGTAGAAACCACTTCCTTGTGGGCGCCAGTAAGGGAGAGATGAAGTCCGGATAGGATCAGATTGTTCTTCATATATGCGTTTATATTTTTTGGTTATAATCTTGCGCAGAATTGCACAGGTCTAAACTCTACAAAACCACAAGATATTCAATATCTCCAATTTTATTTCACTTTTTTTCCGTCGCTTACTTTCCAACCTCATGAATGAAACCATTTCCCAAGATGCTCCCATGGCCTGTATGGATGATTTTTCCTCATGGATCCTGTATGAAGATGAAAATATTCTTGTTTTGGATAAACCGGGATGGCTTGTTTGTCACCCCTCGAAGAATGGCCCCTGGTCAAGCCTCGTGGGAGCAGCTAAGGAATACCTGCAGTTGGATACAGTTCATCTTGCCAGCCGACTTGATCGTGAGACAAGCGGAGTCGTATTATTGGCAAAGCACAAAAAGGCGGCCAGTTATTGGCAGAAAGGAATTGAATTTAAAAAGGTCCGAAGGAATTACTTGGCAATCTTAGAGGGCGAATTACCTGCAGGAAATACCGTATCCACTTTTTTGGGCAAAGATCCCGATAGTGAAATCTATGTGAAGCAGCGGGTGACTGGTAATAGTCGGAAGGCAAAGTCTGCTGAGACAATATTTACTCCCATATGTAGTAAAAATGGATATACCTTTTGTTCAGTTGCTACCCTTACTGGTCGAAAGCACCAAATCCGAATCCATGCACAATGGATCGATCATTGTTTGGTCGGAGAAAAATTATACGGAAGGGATGAAAGAATCTATTTGGAGTTTTGCAAAAGTGGCTGGCAACAAGAGTGGGCAAATATTTTAGGTATGTCACGGCAGGCTTTACATGGGAGGCATTTGAGGGATATGGAAACGGGTGTGTGTTTTTCTGCACCTTTGCCCGAAGACTTCCTCCTCTTTTTAGAATCAGAAATGAAACTTTCAATTCAGGAGATTGAGGAATGTGTATCCGTGTCAGATGAATTAAACTTTAAAGATAATGGGTAGATTTAAGTTGTCCTTATTTGTACAGGTTTGCAAAATTAACCACTTATGCCTGAAACCCCAACCCCTGCATCACCCCTAGAAGCTCTTAAGGCTGGTTTTCGTCGTGCATGTGTTCGTCGCTTAGTTGGTGATGAGGGCGGGGCAATTGAAGTACTCAGGGATGATATTCCTAGTTTGGTGGTAAACTGGGCGAAGAGCACTTCCTTAGAGCCATCAGAGAAGAAGGCAAAATTAAAGGAAATGTTTGATGACGAATCTGGGCGGGCTGATGAATTGGCGGTCGCTTTTGATCTATTCGCTGGTCGTTTCGAGTCCAGAGTTGCAGGTTTAGTCAGGAATGAAGTGGGTTCATTAAGAGATCAACTTACAGGAGCAGTTCAAAAGCTCAGTGATGCCCTCGGTCGGGTAGAGCAACTTTCAAGTAAATTAAGTAATTCAACTCGACTGGATTGTGCAGATTCCTTTGGTCTCGATACGCCAAAGCCTCTTATCGAGAACCCAGTAGACATTCCAGGTCAAGAATCTCACTTAGTCGAGGAACTGTTACCGGAAAAGAGTGACATTGATATCGAGAGTGATGATATTCCCGAAGAAGTAAGCCCTGCTGACGATGCCAAAGTTATTCCAATTACAGGCGGACAACCCTCCTTACCAAATGATGTATTTGTTGAGGATGAAACTCCACAGAGTTTGGATCCTCCTTCTGGGACGGGTTTGAGGTTTGACGAAATCGAAGAAATGATTGATGAGATTCTATCGTATGAATCAAAATAATCTTTGAAAATTTTCTTTTGCGAATGAGTGATTCTGAAACAGTGGAGAGTACATCGGGGGCAGGGCCCACTGATGATACAGGGGCTAGGAGTAAAAAGAGGTTACCGCTCGGATTGGACCTTGGCACCTTAGAGTCTTGTATTCTGAGTAAACTTAGTAAGCCTGGCTCGGAGGCACATCATGGTGTATTCGTCCCCACGGTAGTTGGGTACCCCGAAGAGGGAATTTTAGCCGGAATATTACCCGGGAACTCGACCATGCTTCACGGCAATGATGCTTTGTCCAACCAACTTCACTTGCGCTTGGTTCATCCACTTAGTGATGGAGTGATTCAAGACCTCGAGGCAAGCAAATCGTTCCTTGGTTATTTACGGGATCAGGTTGATCCGGAGCGGACATCTGAAGCACTTTGTGTTATCGGAATACCTGCAGTTGCTGATGAAGAAGCAAAGAGTAATTTAGAGGTAGCAGCAAAATCCGCTTTTGATGGGGCATTACTCATTCCCGAGCCTTTTCTTGCGGCTTTAGGGATGCGTGATGAAGCACGCCTCCAGGATTCTGACTACAGGGACCCTGTAAGTAACTCTCTCTTTATTGATATTGGGGCAGGCACAACCGACTTTTGTATCATTCAGGGTTATTTCCCCAAACCTCAGGACCTATTAAGTATTCCATTCGGCGGAAATGAGGTGGATGTCATTCTGGATCAATTAGTTCGCGAAGCCTATCCCGAAGTAAACCTGCCGATTTCCATGATTCGTGGTTTCAAGGAAGAATTTTCTTACTCAGGAGAACTCGAGTCTGGTGCAAGAGTAAAAGTCCCTGTTGAGGGAAAACCTAGAAAAATTGAAATCGGAAAACAGGTGGGTGAGGCATGCAACCGTTTGGTTAATGAAATTGCGGAGTCCTTGAAACAGGTAATCTCATCCGCTTCGCCTCAATCTGTTTTTTCCCTCCTGCAAAACATTATCCTTACTGGTGGAGGTAGCCGAATTAGAAATATCGACCAGGAGCTCCAACAAAGATTGGTGGACGATGGTTATGAGAACCCTGAGGTTCGTCTGTCTGATAAGGATTATTCACCTTTGGTTTCAATTGGTGCACTGAAAGTGGCCAAGGCGGCAAGAGAGGATCAGTGGATTCGCTGATCAGTTTAAAAGAACCAATTAAAAGATACCATTGAGGCTTTGGTTTAAACGCCCTGAAGCTTCGTTTATTGACGTGATCAGTTCATCTGGGTCGTCATGACCTTCTGTTAACATTTCCCAACCCTCAAGTTTTTGGTATGACCCGCTTTCTGGTTTCTTACATTTATTTAGTCCAGTGAATCCAAGTTCAGAAACAATTGCCTGAGACACTTGGATGGCTGCTGCTAACTTCGGACTTTCCTTCGATTGCTTGGGTTGATCGTGCCAATGAATGGCATCTACAATCTCGTCTGAAATATGATGATTCCATAGATAGTAGGCACCAATCTTGGCGTGTCCCCATCCAATCTTGGCGTTTTCCTCATCAATTATTTCATCTGTGGAATCATATTTCTTCAGGTAAATCTTTTTAAATAATTCAGGGAAGGTGATCGCCAATATAAGTATCCCTAAGTTATGGAGCAACCCCGCAACATAATCGGCTTCCTCTTCATAGCTTATATCAAGAACGGACAGGAGTTCGCGAGTTAGGATGGCCGTACCAATGCTATGCTTCCAAAATTCTTCCCATGGAAAGGAAGGAGCGTTTTTACCAAGTTCCAAAATTTCTTCAATAACTGGAGTGGCGAACAGTAATTCACGGATACGATTAAGGCCAAGAAAAATAGATGCCTCCTCGACCCCACTAATTCTCTTGTTGTCCTTGCTGCCAAAAAAAATCGAGTTAACCAAGTCCAGTACTCTTGTGGTAAGGGATGGATCCAGTCGGATGACTTCAGCAATTTGGGCAAGAAAACTATCTTCTGACTCAAGTAAAGATCGAAGCGTATCGTTGATGCTCCTAAGTGATGCAAGCTTGGGGCATTGATTGATCCTCTCAATCAGCAGAAAGTCAGATGGAGGATGCATTGAGATTTGCTTTTCGGGCTAAATTGATGCCCAGCTAAAATTAGCCAATGAGCATGACCGAGTTTTCACGGCCAGGGTTAATATTTTGACCTGAAGAGATTGAGTTAGCCAGAAACTGGTTAGCGTTAGCGCAAGTGGCGGATTCAGGACGCAGGGTCATGAAGTCGCCCGTGGAGGACAGTACCCTGACTGAACCATCGGAAAGTTTGTCCAACGATATTTTATTACCCGAATTTCGGGACAAGAAATCTTGGAGTTCTGGAGAATTCGTTATTTCGACTCGAAGAGTGTCTAAACTTTTGGGAGAAAGCGAACTACCTTGGAGATCCTTGAGATTTGACTCAAAAGAGGAAGACTTTGAGTTTTCTACACTTGGAGGGTTAGAGGGAAGTATTTTCTGCAAAATATTACCACCAATGTTAACTAAGCCGGTTGCAATTATTGGATCCATGCATGAACTGTAGCAAATCCCTTGCCAAGTTTGGCTAGATGATTTTCCTCAAGCAGTTCCTAAGAATCATTTCTTCTGCGATTTGGATGGCATTTAGAGCAGCACCTTTCCATAACTGGTCTCCTGTAACCCATAAGGCTAATCCATTATCAGCTGCATGATCAACCCGCAGTCGGCCGACATGACAGTTTTCCTTTTCAGAAGAATAGATGGGCATCGGGTAGAGCATATCTTCAGGATTATCAACAAACTCAAGTCCATTGAAGTTACTAAGAGCCTGCTTGGCATCCGGGAGGTTTACACTGTCACTAAATTCTGCATTTATTGATATCGAGTGGGCACGGTATACGGGCACCCGAACACAGGTGCAGGAAACTCTTAGGCTTGGAAGGGAAAGAATCTTCCTTGATTCATTTCGCATTTTGAGTTCCTCCTTGGTGTAACCATCCTCCCTGAACTGATCAACATGGGGAATTAAATTAAATGCTATAGGGTGAGGGAAGGCAGATGGTTGGGCATTGGGTGGTGGTGCTCCAGTAACCATTTCTGTAACTTCCTGATCCAGGGAGATCGGACCTATGGCACCGGCTCCAGATACTGCTTGGTAGGTAGATGCATAGAACTTTTTGAGACCAAATCTTTTGTGTAAGGGATAGATTGCCATCAAGGTAATTGCACTTGAACAATTGGGGTTAGCTACAATGCCTTGGTGAGTATCCAGATCCTGGGGGTTGATTTCGGGCACAACAAGAGGAACAGATGGATCCATTCGAAAGGCCGAGCTATTATCAATCGCCACGCAACCCCGCTTCACTGCTTCATGTGCAAACTTTACAGAATTTTCCGAGCCGGCACTAAAGATCGCAATGTCTAAATCCTTAAATGACTCCGGTGTAGTCTCTTGGATTTTATGTGTCTGCCCAAGTGCCTCTAATTCGTTTCCCGCAGATCGGGATGAAGCAAGCAATCTTAATTCGCTTGCAGGGAACTCTCTTTTCTCAAGAAGCTTGATAATTTCTTGGCCAACCGCTCCGGTTGCACCTACGATACCAATACGATATTTTTTCAATGAATGTAATTTTAAAGGATGAGTACTTGAAGGTTGTTGAACAACTGAAGATTGAGGAAACGCAAGACTTGCTAATCGTTTCTGTTAAACAGCAAAGGTTGTATCATCAAAAAGAAGGTAAGTCTGTCAAAACATATGTGGCTTCAACTTCTTTAAAAGCTCCAAGTTGCAAAGAGGATTCTCTAGGAACCCCTTGGGGTTTGCATGAGGTATGTGAAGTGATTGGGGTGGGGCAACCACTTGGTATGGTCTTCCAGGGGCGAAAGCCCATCGGGTTACATTATTGGGATTGCGAAGAAGACATGCAGCAAAAAAACTTGATTACCTCCCGCATCTTGAGACTGACCGGATTGCAGGAAGGGCTTAACCGTGGCGGAGAGCAGGACACTTTTAAAAGATTTGTTTACCTCCATGGAACCAATCATGAAGACCGCTTAGGTAGACCGGCCAGCTCGGGCTGCATTCAACTTGGCAATCAAGAAGTTATTGATTTGGCTAATCAAGTTAGCTCAGGCAGCCATCTTTTCATATCCCTAAATTAAAGCTTTTTAAGAGCTGATATTTTTGTCAGCTTGATTTTATCTTTTTAATAGCGGCTTTGAGGTAATTTTCTGGCTCAGCTTTAATTTGTTGTAAAACTCTTAGTTGTATCAGTTCTTTTGTAAATTGATACTCAGGCGTACACGACAGCCTGGAGTCATTTTCATTTAATCTTTCCTTAACAAGCATCTGCGTCGAGTATTCAACTGTTGAATCCACGGCCACAGATTCTTGGATGCGGGTAATTGCATTGTGGATTAAATCGATTAAGTCATTATCGGTAGTATCATCATGTACGATCACCTCGAAGGGTTTAGAGGTACGGGCAGACAAAAGGTCTTCTAAGTGGGCGGTTGAACATTCCGCACGCTCTCCTGGAATAACTAAAACGCAAGCTGCCTTGTGATGACCTTGCCTGAGGAAGTCGTGGAAAGATTTACACCTA
>NZ_CAXLML010000043.1:0-6969 GCF_964187505.1 Candidatus Chordibacter forsetii | reverse complement strand
GTCGGGGTGCCAGGTGCCGGCGGAGTCGCACCAGGGGCAATGCACCGGGCAACCGTGGAGACGAATGAAAAAAGCGGACTTTCCCATATGGGCACCTTCACCCTGCCAGGCATGAAAACGTTCATAGACTGGCAATGCCCGGCTCATTCTTAATCGCTGGATTGATATGTTGCAGAGTTTTTGGAATCTTCCTGCAGGTATACCGATCGTATCCATACCCGTTCATCGGTGCGCTTTCGCACAATTGGGTCGAAAGTCTTGTGCAGGTACCTGGCAATTCCTTCGCAAGAGGCATTGGGAACTGCCAAAAGTTTGATTAAACCTTCATTCTCTAATTCATTTAACTTTACCAGCTTGGGGTCGTTTTCCCAGACGGCCGTGGCATGGTCCAAATGTTCATCGATCCAATCTTCGATGAAATGAAGATCTCCAAAATCAATCACAAATCCATTATCGTCCAATTCCTTGGATTCAAAAGTCAGGGTAATGGACCAGCTATGCCCATGTAATCGAGAGCACCGGCCCGTATGGTTGGGTTGCCGGTGGGAGAGTGGAATGTCCCGGTAAGTCTTACTGCATGTAATCATGAAATATTAGAAATTTAGTCGTCCTCATATTCGGTAGGGTCTTCGATCTTGGCGAGTGCAAATGCTTCTTTCCTCTCCACACAGGTTCCACATTTTCCACAATGTTTTTCCCGTCCGGCATAGCACGACCAGGTAAGTTCGAGAGGGGCTCCAAGTTCATTTCCTTTTCTGACCAGCTCTTCCTTACTGAAATTTACGAAGGGTCGGTGCAGGTTAAGGTTTTGCCAGTCAGCAAGCCCAAGTGCTTTTTCCATGGCATCAGCAAATTCGGGCCGGCAATCTGGATAAATGGTATGGTCTCCGGCATGGGCGGCATAAGCAATCGTATCAAACCCGATGAAAAGGGCATGGCCACCGGCGAGGGCCAGCAGGATCATATTGCGGTTGGGCACGACCGTTGCCTTCATCGATTCCTCCGCATAGTGCCCTTCGGGCAGTTCGACCTGGTCGTCGGTGAGCGAACTTCCTCCAAGCAGGGGACCGAGGTCGGGCAGTCGGAGGATGCGATGAGGTAGACCCAATGCATCTGCAATCTTTTCTGCCTGTTGGAGTTCCTTGGCATGACGCTGACCATAATCGATGGAGAGCAGGCGGGTTTCCGCTCCGTCCGCCAGAAGTTGGGCGGCGAGGACGGTGGAATCCAAACCACCGGAGAATAAAACCAGGGCTTTCATAAGAAAACGTCTGGGTAATCAGATGGGGGGCATCCCGTAGGCCTGCCGGCACCTGGCCACCTGAGCGAGTACGGTTTCCAGATCATCGGCGAGAAAATTGGCATGTCCCATCTTTCTTCCTGCCCGAGCACCCGCCTTGCCATAGAGGTGAAGGGTGGCACCGGGGGTATCGAAAATTGGGGTCCAATCAGGAGGAGTATTTTCATCTGCCCATATGTCGCCCAGTAGATTGAGCATGGCACAGGGCTTTTTCAACGCGGTCGAGCCGAGGGGGAGTCCGCAAATAGCCCGGGCTTGCTGTTGGAACTGCGAGGTCATGCATCCATCGATGGTATGGTGACCGGAATTATGCGGACGGGGGGCGATCTCGTTGACCAGCAACCTGCCCGCCTTGGAGATGAAAAATTCCACAGCCAGAATACCTACATAGTCGAGGGTATCAGCCACTCCAACCGTCACCTTGCGTGCCTCCTCCGAAATATTTTCGGGCAACCGGGCAGGTACGATGGAGACATCAAGGATGTGGTTGCGGTGGATGTTTTCAGCCGGGTCATAAGTGACCACATCGCCGGCTGCTCCACGGGCAACAAGAACTGAAATTTCCGTGTCCAGTTCCACCCGTTCTTCAAGCACCGCACGCTGGGAATCAAAAGACTGCCAGATAGTCGCGAGATCCTCAGTGGTGGCATCCCCTGAAATCTTTTGCTGGCCCTTACCGTCATATCCAAATTCGGCGGTTTTAAGAATGCAGTCCCGACCGATCTCTTTCACCCCGTTTTTCAGTTCATCCAAATCGGTGATGATGAAGTGGCGGGCACAACCAAACCCATTGTCGGACAAAAACTTTTTTTCCCGCTCCCGGTGCTGACTGGTGATGATGGAATGGGAATTGGGACGCAGGGGCACGCGTTCCTCCACCTGCTTGAGCATCTCGCCGGGCAGGTTCTCAAACTCTGCGGTAGCAACATCTACCTGCGAGCAAAATTTTTCCAGTGCTTGGCGGTCGTCAAAAGGTTGGTGCATTATTTCGTCGGCCACCTCGGCGGCTCCGGAGCGGTCCCCACCTGTCCAGGTCAGTATTTTGTACCCTATGGGCCGGGCGGCGAGGGCGAGCATACGGCCAAGCTGGCCGCCGCCAAGCACGCCAATCCAAGCGTCGCTTCCGGGTTGAATCATCCGTTGCTGGGAGGGGATAGTTCGGATGCCTTTACTTTTTCGCTCTGGGCTTTTCGAAAGTCATCCAACTTACCTGCCAATTCCAGGTCACCGGCAGCTGCGAGCATCGATACGGCAAAGAGGGCAGCATTTACTGCCCCGGCGTCTCCAATGGCAAAAGTGGCGGTGGGAATGCCAGCTGGCATCTGTACGATAGAGAGAAGGGAATCCACCCCATTTAGTGCCTTTGACTTGATGGGCACTCCAAGAATAGGAAGGGGAGTCATGGCGGCTGCCATACCAGGAAGGTGGGCAGCACCTCCTGCTCCGGCAATGATACATTTCAGCCCACGATCCTTGGCGGACTGGGCATATTGATATAGGAGGTCGGGGGTACGGTGAGCACTCACCACCTTGGATTCCCACTTCACTCCAAAATCAGAAAGGGTCTGGGCAGTTTTTTCGAGGGTGGGCCAGTCGGACTGGCTTCCCATGATGACTCCCACTACGGGCGTATTGTTCTCTGTCATCTAGAAGGATTGTAAGAATCAACGGAATGCGGGCAAGTCCATTCCTTCCGATGCGAGGCGATCAAGGTTGGGAGTTTTTAGCCCCAATTTTTCGTTGAAGGCACGGACCGAATCGATCCCCATATCATCGGCATAGATCAGGACGATGTTGGGCTTTTCGAGGGCCCATGCAAAGGTGTAAATGAGAAAACTGAATAAGATGGGGATCGTTTTCATAAGGAGTTTACTCGGTTAATTAAAATCAAAGGGCATGGGGCTTTCGAACAAAAAGGATTGTCCTAATTCAGCGAGTGCAGAATCCAGAGATTTTCCCAGCCAGCTTGGATGGGAGAGGGCGGGATTGAGGTCGTGAAGGGGGCGTAGAACAAAGTCGCGCAGTAAAATGCCGGGGTGGGGGAGTCGCAGGTCGGGCAGGTTGAGGGTCTCGTCTCCGTAGAGCAGAAGGTCGAGGTCGATGATCCGTGGGCCGTTTTCCCGGATTACTTTTTTACCAAGCTTTTGTTCGATTTCCTGCAAGCGGGCGAGGAGATCGAGCGGGTCTAAATCGGTGGAGATACGGGCGGCGGCATTATAAAAATCGGGTTGGTCGGAAAACCCGTAGGGCTTGGAACGGTATAGCTTGGATACCCCAAGAACTTGGGCGAAATCAGAAATCTGCCCGATGGCTTTATGGAAGGTCGCTGGTGGGTCTCCAAGGTTGCCACCCAACCCAAGATAGACCTCAGCACTCAACCTCTACTCGGATGGCAGACAAGCCGAGCTTATTGACATAGCGCGGTTTATTGATGATCAAACGCACGGAATCGGCCGGGAATTTTTCCTTCAGTCCTTTGCTCAGTTGGTCGGCCAAGCGTTCGATGGTTTTGCCATCGTAATTTCCACAATAATTACGGATGTGTTCAATGACATCGCGATAGTCAATCCCATCCGCCAAATCATCGGACTGAGAAACCTGAGCAAAGGAATGTTCGATCTCCACAGTTACGGTGAGGTCTTGCGGAGCGTATAATTCCTCCTCCAATAGTCCGATGCGGACCATGACTTCAATATCTTCGAGTACGATCTTTCCCATAGTTTTAAAATTAGAATGGGAGATTTCTACTCGGTTGGATCGATCAGGGCGAGCCCCTTTGCCACTTCCAATGCCTGTACGGTTTCGCGAACATCGTGGGCACGGATTATTTCTGCACCCCGGGCAACCCCGGCAAGGGCAGAACAAAGGGAACCTCCCAAACGGTCCAGGGGGTCGGGGGCGTTGCAAAGATGATCAATCCAAGACTTGCGCGAAGATCCCAGCAGGATGCCCCAGCGAGGATCAATCAATTCATCCAATTCCCTCATTAATGCGAGGTTGTGTTCAAGGGTCTTGCCAAATCCGATTCCCGGATCAATCCAGAGCCTGGGAAGTTCGAGGGCTTGTAGGTCTTCTGCCTTTGCATCAAAAAAGGCTCGTACTTCATCAACCACATCATCGTATTTTGGAGAGTCCTGCATGGTTTGGGGCGACCCTTGGGTGTGCATTACTACATAACCTGCCTGAAAGCGTGAAGCATGTTCGAGCATCTCCTGGTTGCCACCCGAGACATCGTTTAGAATGGAAATACCGGCTTGAAGACCAGCAAGTGCAACCGCTGGTTTGGTAGTGTCGAGCGAAAGAACAAAGTCTTCTTTAAGCAACCTTTCGATAACGGGGAGCACGCGGGCGAGTTCATCCTGCTCGCTGACGGGTTCACTTCCCGGGCGGGTACTTTCTCCACCGAGGTCGATGATTTGAGCCCCTTGTTCGAGCATGTGGCGTGCATGGGTAACCGCATCTTCAGGGCTGAGGAATTGACCGCCGTCGGAAAAAGAGTCCGGAGTGAGGTTTAATATCCCCATCACCGCGGGGAAGTGAAGACTGACGGATTGACCGTTTAATTGATAATCAGGCACAGGCTCCTTCAATCAGAGAATCGTACATTTGGCGAACCTGATTGAATAGGATGTCCCCACGGGAATTCCATCCGAGTTCGGAGAGGGCACTAAGAGGGGCAACTCCTCGACCCGTTCCACAGAGAAGAATTTCATCAAAGTCGGAAAGGTCGTTGTCCTGAGGTGCACCCCGGGTAATGGAAAATTCGGAATTCAAAAGAGGAAGGAGTTTACGGAGTACGATTCCTTGAAGAATGAATTTTTCTGGAATTAACAAGTTTTTGCCCGTGGCAAAGATAAGATTCGAAGTGGCGGTTTCACGTATGTCATTATCCTTGGGATCGATGATCACCCAGTCCTCCTTCTCCACCTCCAATTCGGAGAGGGCTCCATAGAGTTCTTTCTCTGCGGTCGATTTAGCCAAGGGTTCTGGCCGGCGATAGTTTAAAAGCCAACCTTCTACGGGATTGCCATCTGAATTTGCCGGGCGGTCACTCAATCCAATCAGGTCTTCAAATAAACAAATTCGCACGAGGCCGGAATAATCATTCCCGAGATCATTAAGGTAAGAATTTAGCCGTCCAGAAATTTCTGTTGAGTCGGGAATCCAACCCAAATTGAGGCGTTTACCTGAATCAAGCAATCGGTCGAGGTAATCTGAAAGAAAGGGAGTTTTCCTGTTTGGATAGACACGAAAGGTGGAAAAAGCACCGGGGCGACCCCAGGGCTCAGGATGATTTTCGGGTTTTCCCGCTGTCGTCCAAGCTTGCATTACGAATGTTCTCGATCAGCTGATTTCCTGATAGAGTTAAAAAAGATTCCGGATGATACTGCAAGCCAAAGAGTTTGCTATCCAGATCCTCAAAACTCATGGGTACTCCGCCTATCGGGTCGTGACCAGTCATGCGGAGGGAAGGAGGTAGTGCGGGCAGGCTTGATGGGTCAATTTGTAGGGAATGATATCGAGCGACTCGTAAAACATCGCTCATTCCATTGTAGGTGGTTGAGGAAGGATCGACCGATATATCCGTTTCCACTCCGTGAAGTACCCGGGATTGGCGAGTTATGCGGGCACCTTCCCGCTCTAAAATCAGTTGGAAGCCCAGGCAGATCCCAAGGATGGGCAACTTGCCACGCCATTTATCATAGATTGCCTGAGTTTCTGGATAATCTGCCGGGCTACCTGGCCCGGGGGAAAGTACGAGCATATTTGAACATTCTACGAGTTCGTGGCTTACCTTCTTACGATCGACGACATGTATCTCATCGAATCCGGCAAGCAAGTGCTCGAGGTTGCGGGTGAATGAGTCCTGATGGTCAATAAGCAGGATCATTGCAAAAGATCGAGCAAGGCTTGAGCCTTAATTTGATTTTCACGATATTCGTATTCTGGTGTGGAGTTGACCACGATGCCTCCACCCGCCTGGGTATAGCAACGATCTTCCAAAATTAACATCGAACGGATAATTAAATTGAGTCGCATATCTCCCCCGTCTTCAAGGACGCCAAAACTCCCCGTGTAGGGTCCACGAAAGCAGGGTTCCAGGCGATCAATCCATTCCATGGTTCGGGTTTTGGGACATCCAGTAATACTACCACCTGGGAGCATACCTCGGAGAATGTCAGATAAGTTAATTTCTGAACGGAGTTCGCCACGGATGGTCGAAACCAGATGGTGTAAATGGGAGTAGGTTTCAACTTCGCGAAATCTTTCCAGTCTTACACTGCCTGGTACGCAGAGTGTGGACAGATCATTACGTTCCAAATCTACAAGCATGTTGTGCTCGGAAACTTCTTTTGGATCTCCCAGGAATTGTTCAATGACCGAATGGTCGGAAGCATTGGGCTCACGGGCATAAGTTCCACCGATTGGACGGGTAACAATCTCTTTCCCCGTTTTTTGAATCACCACTTCTGGAGAGCAACTAACAATGGAAAACTCTGGAGTTTTTAAAAGAAAGGCTTCAGGGGCAGGGTTAGCTTGAGAAAGTTTTGCATAGGCAAGGAGAGGATCGATCTGTGCATTCGCTTCGAACCGTTGAGAAATTTTGATCTGATAAGTTTCCCCATCGAGAATGGCTTCGCGGGCCTGGTGAAATAAGTTCTTATATT
>NZ_CAXLML010000042.1:0-2585 GCF_964187505.1 Candidatus Chordibacter forsetii | reverse complement strand
CACCGAACTTTCCGTGAAAAAATAAATAAAACAAAGTGGCCAGGCTACCAGGCAGAGCAAAACTTGGAATGAGGAGCAAAAATAAACAAATTCCCTGAAGTTTTTTGTTTAGTTCATAGACGGATATGGCCAGAAAAAAGCTCAGCCCCAAAGTAATGAGGATGGATCCACCCACAAATAACGAGGTATTTTCCAGGGAATGTATAAATTTAGGATCCTTGACTGCCCGTTCAAAATTGGAAAACGGTGAATGGGTATAACCAGTGCCAGGTAGCGACCCGCTAAACTGCTGGCTCTCCTGCATCGCCAAGTCCACACCAGTAAACAAAGGAACCACCCAGAAAAAGGCCCAAGCTAAAAGAAATGGGCTGGTTAAAAAGAGAAAGGAACCAGAATTATTCCATAAATGCCCTGCCCTCTTATTTGGCATCAAAATACGAAGGCAAAAATCGATCAAGGCTGTTCGCCTGAAGGTTGATCCCCGAATCCACCCTGCATTGCTTGACGCATTCTTACAATTGTATCCTCGGGAGTCAGAGTACCATACATTACAGAGGAAAAGAAATTTTCCTTCATTAGAAAAATTGCCTGAGGACGACTGGGATTTACTGTAACAGGGGGGATTTCATCGGCTAATTCAATCAATAACTCACCCATTGATTGCTCGAAGTATGGCTGTTCACTTACTAAGCGGGGATCTTTCCATGCCGGTTTGTATGCGGGAAAACTATTGCCCTGTAGGAAGCGTTCGGCATTGGCATCGGCATCCGTCATCACAAATTCGATAAAGTCCCAAGCTTCTTCCTGTTTTTTGCTTGAATTCATGATCATTAGTCCCTGCCCGGCAAAGGTGGCGGTGCGTGGACCCAGAGAACCATCCGCCTTTTTCCAGGTCGGTAAAGGAAGCATTCCCCACATCCCTTCCATCCCCGGGGCAAATTGTTGAAAAAGATCGAGTCCATACCAATCGGCTCCGATCACACATAATACCTCTCCCATTTCCAAATCCCCACTAAAAAAAACGGGGTCAAAAATGGATCCACGGTCTGGAAGCACTGCGATCTGTTTTTCTGCCATCTTGGCAAATTCAGATAAGATAGATACGGCAATATCTTCATCAGGTATAAAATTTCCCTTGGCATCAAATAAATCACTCCCCTTTTGGCGGAGCAGGGAATCAAACAGTGTGCCATCCAAGGCAAGAAACCTTTGCCCGTTCTCGCTCATCAATCTTTCACCAACATTTGCAAAGTCTTTCCATGTGGTAATGTCCTCGGGTTGGATATTAAAATCCTCAAACATATCCTTGCGATAATAGAGCACCAAGGCACTGAGAGACTGAGGTACACCATATGTCTTTCCATTGTAGGTAAAAACCTCCAATCTTTGTTTGTGCAAAGTTTTGTTTAGCTGAGCTTTACGAATTTTTTTAGTTAAATCAACAAAAGGGGGTGGGCCGTTGAGAAAGACCCCAAAAAAGGTCTCATCCAACTGCACCAAATCGGGTGCCCCTTCCCCTGTTCTCATCACAGCACCCAGCTTGTCTGGCATTTCCCGAAACCCATAAGCCTCGACCTGCAAATTAATCTTACTGCCTGACTTTTCGGCATACAACTCAGCCATCTGTTCGTAATAGGACTGGTCCTGAAAGGAACTAATCCACAGGGACATGTTCTTATCTTCACCAAAACTTTGAAATATGGTGCCAAAATACATGAACAGTAGGGACAAAGAAAAACGAAAATAACAAATATCCATAAGGCTAATTGTTATTTCCAAAGTAGTTTATTCGCAAGCGGATAGACAGATAATACAGATTTTTTTCGGTGAACTATTTCCGAAAATAAATATTAGGTATTAAATTAGCCCTCAGTGCTAATTACATAAAGTATAAACATTTAAATATTAGACTTGGGTATTAAGTTTTTTTTTAAATAAAGATTTTAATGAAAGTAAGATCAAAGTCAGCACATCAAGGATTTTATGATTATATTTACAGAGAACAATTCACTCTTTCCACCTACTAATATTCATTGACCCCTAAGCTATACAGAATCAGATTCTAGTGTGTGCACCACATCATACTCCGTGTATCAAAATAAAAACCGTATAAAATAGGAACATTTATCTATTATGAAAAAGGCTGGCTACACCATGCCGAACTTGGTTGGCTATATTCTTCTTCGGGTCAAAATGGAAGCGTTTGGCTGTGGTCTGGCGAGCACGGTTGGTTATGGACAAAGGCAGATATTTGGCCCTACCTCTATAAAGATGAAGCAGCAGATTGGTTATACTTCGTGAAGTCAGAGGATGGACTGCCTATTTTTTATGATTATTCAACCTCTTCCTATTTGGATAACGAAAGAGAAGATACTCATTCACCAAAATAATCTATCTAATTTGTGAAATTACTCCGAGGAGTACTTCCTCCTTTTCTCCTTTTATTTTTGCTTAGTTTAAAAACGGAGGCGTTTGAAATAGCACTAAAGAAAAATAATTGGGGAGATGCATCCGATAAAGAAGTAATTGCGGTTTTACAAACGACAGCTGATCAATTTATTCCCTTAGTTCCGAACCTATCAGGC
>NZ_CAXLML010000041.1:0-4040 GCF_964187505.1 Candidatus Chordibacter forsetii | reverse complement strand
GGAGGGCGGTCTGATGACGATTGCTGGGACTCGACAAAGCTCGAATGGAAGAAGCTCAAACAAGGACAGCCCTTCTTTCAGGTGATCAATGTGGCAAGTTCCCATGAGAGTCGTGCCTTTGGTGGTGTGGACAACACAACCCATTCTCCCGAGGATATTCAGTTGGCGAAGTATCACCCCGATATACCCACCATCCGTAAAAACTATGCCCATTACCACGATGCGGTAAAAAGAATGGATGCGGATGTGGGTAAGTTTCTCAAGCAATTGCAACAGCACGGTCTTTCCCAAAATACCATCGTGGTTTACAATTCCGACCACGGGGGTGTGCTTCCGCGAAGTAAGCGACATTTATTTAACAGCGGCACCCATTGCCCCCTGATCATTCGGATACCTGAAAAATATCGGGCGTGCTGGCCCGCGGAATCGCCCGGTTCCAGAATCGATCGGTTGGTCAGTTTTATTGATATGCCCAAGACCTGGTTATCCCTCGCAGGAGCTGAGGTTCCTGAAATTATGCAAGGAAAGATTTTCTTAGGTAAGGACCGTGAAGCGAAGAGACCTTATCATGTAAGCTACCGTGAGCGGATGGATGAGCGATTCGATAACCAGCGGTCGATTCGCAACAAGCGCTACCTATACATTCGTAACTTCATGCCCTTTGTTCCCTTGGGGCAGCGGTTGAACTACCTTTGGAAAATGGAAGCCACCCGGGCATGGGAGAATTGGCATGTTGCCGGTAAGACCAATGAAGTAACCGGCAGGTGGTTTCGTCCTAAACCATCGGAGGAACTATACGATACATGGGAAGATCCCGATAATGTCATCAATTTGATCGACGACCCCAACTATTCTGGGATTGCGAATGAGCTCAGCCAAGAGCTGTCACGATGGCAGAAAGAGAAAAGAGACTTAGGCTTGCTTCCCGAGTGCGAGCGGGCCAAGCGGGCCGAGGATTTAGGGGTCACTCTCCGGGAATTGGCAAGCGATCCTTCAGCCTATGATCTCGATGCCTACCTCGAAGCCTCCGATCTTGCCCTGCAAAGAGACGCTCGTCACCTCACAGAACTGAGACAGTTTTTACAAAGTGAGGACTCAGGCATACGCTACTGGGGAGTCATCGGGCTTTTACTTCTCGATCAAAAGCCAACTCAGGTTGTGGAAGAAATTCGCACATTACTGAAGGATAAATCCCATGCTGTCCAAGCCATGGCCGCCTATGCTCTGCATGCGAGGGGAGAGAGAGACTTGGCGAGAAAAACTCTGCTCGATTTGTTGCATCAGGAATCGCACGCAACTTTGTTGGTACTCAATATCATTGCCTGGCTCAATGAAGACCCTGCGTACTTTGAAGATAAAATTAAAGGAACGAGAAACCAACAGCTCCAACCCTATGTCCAGAAAATGAAAGAGAACCTTTCTTTTTACGCTAAGAACTGATCCACAATTAAGATTGCCGAACCCTATTTTTACCAATCAATTTATAAACAGTCCTATTTACCATAAATAATAAGCCCTTAGCCCATTATGAAACTCTCATACTCTGTTTTTTCTCTCCTCTTCTTTTTTCTTTCTTCTCTGCATGCCAAGGTAGAGGGTCCTCTTGATTTTACTCCTCCCGAAGGAGCAAGTGTTTCTTTCCATGGGGTGGGAGGGATAGGGATGTATTCGATTGATTCGGCCGATCTTGGACAAACCATGATGTTAACCAAGATACCAGGTGGGGCAGCGATGGATCAGGAGACTCTCTTAAAAACAATGACCGATGCTTTTGTCACGCAAATGAAGGTTCAGGAAAAGCTGGTGGGCAAGCTGACCCCGGAGAATCCTAATGTGGAAGATTTTAAGGGAGGTAGCTTTTCAGGAAAATTCGTCCGCTTCACTTTGACATCAGAAACTCGATCCTCCGTGAACTTTACTACCTTCTACCTTTTGTCGGATGGTGAGGATACATGGAACGCCACCGTTACGGGCGATGAAGGATGGGTGGCAGAGTGTGATAAGTTACTTGCCTCACTTAAGAAGAAATAGGCTTGTTTCCTCCTCCGTTCGTGGGTGGAGTATGCGGTGCTAATGGACAGACAATTTACTTATCCTAAGATCGGATAAGTACAGCAATGAATTTGTAAAGCAGTACTGTTTGTTTGGAGACAGAAATTTACGAAGATGAGTCAGGAGAATTTCCCTCTTTGTATTCCTCCAACTTTTTCTCGGCTTTCTTTAATTTTTTTTCGGCTTTCTGCCACTTGTTTGCCGAGACGAAGAGTAGCACTACCAAAACTATCACTCCTGATAAGGTAATCAATTCATTGTCCATCCGCTTATAATGAGGGTGGTGAGTTAATCGAGGCAAGAAAAGAAAACGTTGCTTATTTGGATGGTCACTCATTGTCAGCAAAGCACTAAACACCATTCCGGGTTCTCAATTATAATAAAAATGTCTTACACACATGTGTTTGTTTAGGGATTGGTACTCCTAACACGTCACAATGACATTGGTGTAAGGTTTACCTCACGAAGCCTAGAAATAACAATTTTTATTATTAACCTACTGCTTCATTGGATTCAGCAGTTCTATGATTTGTAAGTTTGCTATGGATTATAAGATTTAGTCGGACGCTCCGCTGATTTCATCAAGCTTCTCCTGGAGTAATTGTATAGTTTTATCTTGTTGGATGATTTTCTTGCGAAGGATATCGATCGAACCGCAAACGAGGGATAGCAAGCTTGTTATAACAATTGCGTAGGAACTTGTACGGGAGTCAATAATGGCACAAAGCATAGCAAAAACGAGCGCAATGAAACAGGGTGAATAAATCAGGAAAACAAGTTTTATTGAGGTGAATTTTTCGGGGCTTTCCAAGAGTTTCTTTTCAGAGCTAGATGTGTAATTGTTCATTTAGACATTCTATCTCACAAAAAGCAGCTTTCATACAATAACTTATTGTGAAATCAAATGGGTCTCTTCCCTTCTTTGATATTTTCTCCGTAAGTATAAAACGGACACCTCACCCTGAAATAATCGGTACATCGAATGTTTATATATCCGGAAATTTAAACTGGATGACTGCCTCTCAGAAAACACTTTCCAAGATTAAGAAAAAATAGGCTTGTTCCTTTCTCCCTTCATGGGTGGAGTATGCGGTGCAAATGAACAAACAATTTACTTATCCAAAGATCGGAATCCGCCCGACCATTGATGGTCGATTAGGCGGGGTGCGCGAATCCCTAGAAACTCAAACCATGGAGATGGCCAATCGGCTGGCCTCGCTCTATGCCTCCGAGCTTCGACAGCCCGATGGTTCCCCGGTTGAGTGCGTGATTGCCGATTCCACTATTGGTGGAGTGCGGGAAGCGGCTGCCTGTGAAGAGAAATTTCAACGCGAAGGAGTCGGATTGAGTGTCACTGTGACTCCCTGCTGGTGTTATGGTTCGGAAACCATGGACATGGACAAGACTAGGCCCAAAGCGGTCTGGGGCTTCAATGGCACCGAGCGTCCGGGGGCAGTGTACCTCGCCGCCGTCCTTGCCGGACATACCCAGAAGGGCATTCCTGCCTTTGGGATTTATGGGCAGGATGTTCAGGAAGCGGGGGATGAGTCCGTTCCTGTAGATGTCCGTGAGAAACTTTTGAACTTTGCTAAGGCGGGGCTTGCGGTTGCTTGCATGCGTGGAAAAGCCTACCTCTCGATGGGGGGAACTTCTATGGGCATCGCCGGATCCGTGGTGGACTCCTCTTTTTGGGAGAAGTCACTGGGGATGCGGGTCGAAGCGATCGATATGACCGAATTTGTCGGCCGGATGGAAAAAGAAATTTATGATCCCGAAGAGTACGAGCGGGCTCTTGCTTGGGTGAAGGAAAACTGCCGGGAAGGGGAGGACTACAATTCAGAAGATACCCAAAGAAGCCGGGAAGACCTAGATCAGGAATGGGAGGACTCGGTAAAAATGGCCCTGATTGCACGGGACCTGATGGTGGGCAACCCCAAGCTCGCGGAAGCAGGTCATGGCGAACAGGCTCTTGGGCACCATGCGATTGC
>NZ_CAXLML010000040.1:0-7634 GCF_964187505.1 Candidatus Chordibacter forsetii | reverse complement strand
AAATGTAACTTTTTGCACATAGCAAAGGTAGGGCGGGTGAAACCGTAATTCCTAAAAGGATGAATGCTACTCGTTGAAACATAATGAAGGGGCGTTTTACTTGAGGGCTTATTTAAACAGTGGGGCGGGTTGTCACAGGTTTACAATGACTAAGCTCAATTTATTTTAAATTAAATAATAAAGAAAACCACAAATTGCGTAAGATTTCTGTTTTGCTAAGCCAAATTGAATGATTGAGCTACCTTACTTGGAGTAATTTCCAAGCACCAAGCGCCCAGTATACTTTTTGCTAAGCCAAATTTAGCAGAAAGACTCCTGTAAATTTACCAGTGAGATTTTTGCACACTCGTACGAGTTGGGGAAATAATCAAATGCCTCCACGGATACCCATTTGGCATAGCCTGTATTGGTCAAGGTTTCCGCTACTTCTTTGAAGTTTGTGGCTCCCTGTCCGGGGCCCCGGAGGTTGGAGTCGTTAGCATGGAAGTGGATACACTCTGGATAATATTCGCGGATGGCATGGCATACCCCATCTGGCTCTGCGGTCATTGCCTTGACATCGAGATGCAGTCCGCAGGCTGGATGGTTCACAGCTTGGACAAAATCTCTTCCCTGCTCGCAGGAACTGAGAAAGTCGGTTTCTACTTTGGCAAGGGGCTCAATCGCAAAAGCCACTCCATCACCTTCGATCTCCCGGCAAACTTCCTGCATCAGCGATACCGCCCGCTCAAAGGCCTCTTCATAGGATACGCCAGGCAACAGGTTGCGTTGCTGGGGGCTGCCCAGCACCAATATTGAACCATTCATTCTCGCGGTTAACTGACCTAGTTTAATTAAGTACTCTTTGGTGACTTCCAAAATAGCAGGATCATTGTGAGTCAGATGCAATCCCTCCGTCTCTGCCATCAACCAATGCAGGCCCACCACTTCCAATCCCGCTCTTTCCGCAGCCGTTCGGCAACGATCGGCATCGGATTCACTCAAATCTCTGGGGTTTGTTTGCAAGGTAAAGGGGGCAACTTCCACACCCTCATATCCGATGTCAGCAATTTTCTGGAACGCGTCCTCCAAGGGAAGGGTGCGAAAAATTTCATTACAGAGAGCAAATTTCATAGTTTTAAAAGGGATAAGAAAGGAATTTAGACATCATTTAATTCAGGCACTTTAAATTCGGCATTATTTGTATCCTGCAAGAGTTCATTCGCATCATCTGCATATTCACCAGTGTGCCTCTCCTTTTTTGCATCAAAAGTTAACCAAGGGCCTACTGTATAAGTGTTCTCTTTCTCGGGGATGCCGACACCCTTGCCCATAATCTCATGGAGTTTACCAAAGTGTTCAGATGCCTCCTTATTATCTTCGAAATTTCCTGCTTTCTGATTGAACGGCACCTTTTTACCTAGCCTGTAAGAATTGTTGATAAGATGACCTAACACACAACCATAGTGTGCATCTTTGACATTCCCGTTAGCCATCTCTGGTTTACCAGCTCGACAAGCAGTAATGAAACTACCCCAAGTGCCACCTGGTGTTACTTTGCCTTTGCCGAATTCAATCTTTTCACCCTTATCACTACCTTTCGGATAATAACTTTTACCAATGATTCGACCGCCATCCTCAAAATAATACTGATTCTCAACCTGGCGCTTATAACCCTTATAGTTTACATTTCGCACATTGAAGAAAACCTGCTGACCGTTTGCGTATTCAGCCATTCCAAACATTGAATTAGGGGTCTCCCCTTGATCCTTCCATTGATATCGACCGCCAATCGCCATGGTTCTAACGGGATGGGTCTGATCATCATCAATTGCCCATCGAGCCACATCCAGTTGATGGGTACCTTGATTATTTAGGTCGCCATTTCCGGTGGCCCAGAACCAATGCCAATTATAATGTACATAGTTGCCGTGGAATTTCTCGATTACGGCAGGCCCTTTCCAAAGGTTCCAATCAAGATGAGCAGGAGGGGGGCTAATGTTTTTGTGACCGATGCTTCCCCGCGGCTTACAGCAATAGCCGTATGAGATTTTGAGGCGGCCCCACTTTCCGGCTTTTATCTGCTCATGCAAGCCAGCACGACTAGCATCACTTCGCTGCTGAGTGCCGTGCTGAATAACCACACCATATTTTTGCTGAGCTGCAACAGCGATTCTGCCCTCAAAAACATCATGGCTCATTGGCTTTTCAACATATACATGCTTTCCGGACTGAGCCCCCCAGATCGTCATTAACGAGTGCCAATGGTTTGGAGTAGCAATAGTCAAAGCGTCTACATCTTTATCTTCCAATGCTGTCCTAACATCTGTTACTCCCTTAATATTCTTCTGCCCCCGCCCCTTGAGGCTCTCAACTGTACGGCTTAATAGTCGCTTGTCTGGGTCAATGACATAGGCAATTTCAACATTTTTTTGACCAAGGAAACCATTGATGTGACTCTTTCCTCGACTATTTAATCCAGCAACAGCTATTCTAATTCTATCATTGGCTCCAATGGCTCGATGTGCGGACTTAGTGTTTGAAATCAAGGGAAAACCGCTAAGAGCAAATGCAGTTGATTGGATGAAGTGGCGTCTATTCATCGAGGGCAATGAGTTGTTTGTTTTTATTTGCCCGACGCAAGATAATCCTCGGGGTAGCCTGGATGCTTTGGCATGATAGAAGTGGGATGTGCCGCTTCTTGGGCATACTGGGAAAACCTTTCTTCAATCTCAGCTTCTTGAGGCGTTTTAAAAGAATGGAAAATAACCTGGTAGCGAAAGCCAATCGAATCCCCTTTGGCTAAAGTTTTAGGGCCATCTCCCCCCATTCTATCTGGAGCAAATGGGTTGGCGGAAATTAAGCCATAGTCACGGGCGTGCCACCATGCTTTCTGATTGTTTTTTGATGAGTTGGATGGGTGGCTAAGAAAAGCAATGCCGGAGGGTTTGCCATCAATTTTGCCAAAGTAGTGGACCCAGTCTGCCCGTTTTCCCCAAATCTTTTTTCCTACAATTCCTTCGCTGTTTACTGCCTGCCCAAAAACTTCTTTCACACCGTGTTTGGGATTTGCGGTGAGTCGTAAATCTGGATGGGTACGGATACCGACAAACCCATCCTTAAAGGCAGGAAAGGTCATCGGTTCATTAGTTGCATGAAAATGAATTTCAATATCGATGGTGCGGGAAGATTGATCTCCCCAGAACTGGAGGGTCCGAGTATCTGCAAATAGGTTTTTTCCCTCCTTATTGTTCCAGGCGTTCAAGGTTTTAATTAGGGCACGGTCTTTACCCTGCCTCGTTTCGATAAGTCTGCGTTGTTGTACAGTGCCTGAGTTTTTCTTGTCGATATGCCAGAAGTTCGCCCCATTTGTACCCTCGTGCCCAATGAAAACCCCCTGATGGTGGATGTGGTCATGTGCTTCACCGGGAGTATCTTTTTTCATTGGATAATCCCGAAGCATAGACTGACCACTGGGTCCGACAATGGGCCAGATTGTGGGCTTGGTTACCGAGGCAATATCGTAGGAGGCAAAGAATTTTCCTCCTATGGATACATCCAGGCCCTTTTGTGAGGGAGTAATGGTAGCAGTATGTTTTGTGTCCGGTCTTTTTAACCGGTTGAGGGTGTATTGTACGAAGGGGTCCTTCATCAAATGCCCATCGATGCTTTTTACAGTAAAACTAAGTTCGAAAACTCTTCCGGGAGCGAGGTTATCAAGCTTGATTTGGTAAGGGCCGTTATCGCCGAGCTTTTCGACGGCGAGAATTTCATGGGTTTGTTTGTCGTGCTGAGCAGAGCCGTATCTGTAACCGTATTCAAAGCGGAAGCTTCTTGCCTTAGTATTTTCTAAGAGTTTTTCGGGATTTGAAATCGGTTGGGTGAACCCAACCAAAAAACCATCGGTTGTAAGCGAACATTGTGAGATATGAAAGGGCACATTTCCATTGTAGGTAAGCCTTTGGATGCCTTCATCTGGACGCTGCCATCCACGGGTAGTGGATCCGTAGTAAATTGACTCACCACTTGGGCTCAAGGCAATGCGTACTCCTCCTGCACGAAGTTTATTGTCTTGATAAAAGAGAGTTGCTGCACCCTGCACACCGCTGTCCACTTCTTCGGGCATTAGGCGAACGATTCGCCTTCCGTTCTCATCTGGTACTAGAATCTGTCCGGAAAAGGGACCAAAGCTTTTTGAGTTAATAATCATGGGTTCCCCAGGAGAATGCATCATATTACGGGGTAGATCCATAGCTGGTTTATCATACAATTCGTCCAATAATTTGCGTGGATAAAACAGGGGCATACCAAAGGGCTGGTACCGTGCATCCCATACCAGGCTTGAGGGGTGCCCATAAAACCCGCCTTTTTTGATACAGTAGATGGGAGAGCCTCCGCGCCAGTCTCCCTGATTGTCGCCGCACCAGAGATTGCCAGAGTCGTCCCGTGCAATTCCATTTTGCATACGAAAACCGTTCGCATGGGGAGTAATACTCCCGTCTTTGTGGTAGTGCAAAACATAGCCCTTGTATTGGACTGCCGAAAAATTCCTGCCCCTTCTGCCATCCTTACTGTATTGGCCACGGGAAGTGTAAAAGGTCGGTCCATTGTGAGATGCCGTGCCCAAGGCGATAAAGAACCCACCTGCACCATCCGGGCAGATCGCATTGGTCTCATGGTAATTTCCACTGATACCGAAGTCCGAGCAGAGATTCCGATAAAGATCAGCCACTCCATTCCCATCAGTATCTTCAATAAGAGTAAGTTCGGCCATTTGACTAACCACAATTTTTCCGGGGGCCAAAATTTCCATTCCCATTACGTTGTGCAAACCGGTGGCAAATACTTTCCACTCTAATTTGGATAGATCTTTCTGGGGTTTACTAACCAGAACATCTCCCCGGCGCAGGCAGGCATATAGTTTTCCATCCTTATCAAAGGCGAGGTCGCCAATTTCGGGTGGTAGATCATTGGGGAAGGGAAGGTTTTCCAAGCGGTAATTTTCGCCGCAAAGTATCAGCGAGTAAAAAAGAGCAGGTAGAGCCAAAAGCCAGTTGGTTTTCATAACAATTTAATCAGGGAAGGTTTTGGATGAAGAGAACCAGAGATTCGTACTCCAGAGCTTGTAATTGGTAGGGGGGCATCATCCCCGCGAGGTATCCCTTGACCGTCTTGGCACTGGGGTTCTTGATCGATTCGTAAAGATAGTCGGAGTCGGCTTTTTGTGGTTTGGCACTAATGAATTCGCGCAGGTTGCCGTGGAGTCCCTTGAAGGTGGGTCCGTGGTTCAAACCTCCGTCAGTAGAATGGCAGGCAATGCAACCCATGCTTTGGTAAAGTTCTTCGCCCTTTGCGATGGTGGCCTCAGTAAGTGCCACCACCTTTTGGTCTGTCTTATATCGTTTTCCTGCATTAGGCCTTACCATAACAACTAGTTTTCCGGGCTCGTTCGTTTTTATACGAACCTGGGTTTTGGGGGAGGCAAATGACAAAGCTTCTTTATTTTGTGAACTGTATGTTAGTTCAAGAGTTTGCTTCCCTGTCCCCATGCGGGGAGAGATCTCGAAAGTGTGGTCTCCAGTTGAAAAAGAAAAGACGGGTTGTTGTGAATGGTCTAATCTGTAGCCAAGGTATTTTGGAGTACCAAAGGAAGATATTGATTTACCGTTTACCCTCAGAGGGTGGACGCCCACTGCCTTGTAAAAAACAAAACCAAAAAGCCTAGGTACATAATTAAAACCCTTCCGTCGACCGCCTTCTTTATCACCCCAGTAGTTTTTCATATCCAAAAAACCATCTGTCCAGGCATATAATAATCGGCATTCGGTGGTATCCCAGACATAGGAGAGTCTATTTCCCAAGTTAATAGCGATAGCTGCAGGTATGCCCGCGATGGGTTTAATATCCCTGCCTGTTGTTTCTTTTCCTGATCTGGGGCTGTACCTTGGGGCAGGGGTTCCTTGTGAATGATTACCCAGAACAAGTTTTTGGTCGAGCTCGAGATCCGGGCAGAAAGTGCGCAAAATCAATGGTTTCTCCAGGCTGCCCATGGGTTTCTGGTCGAAGGTTAAGAATCCAGTGTCTTGATAATTTTCAGCCTTAAGGAGGGTAGGGCTAATACTTAGGGTAATGCAGATAAAGAAATTTCTTACTCCTACAAAACTGCTCTGTCGTTTGGTCTTTGGTTGGTTCATCCGTGGATTATTTTATTTTAATGGAACTAGCTTTACATGAGTAAAACTTAAATTTCATTACGATTGCAACCCTAAGTCATGTTGTTTCTAGGATTAAAAAAACTGAGTCATCGCCTGAACTATAATTTTCTTTGTCCTAATAGGTGGACAGTTTGATATTTGGTATTAAGTTTATATATCAAATGAAGGTGAATGTAGAAGATAAATACCGCGTTCCTGGCTTAGAGCGTGGACTGCGTGTAATTGAAATACTCAACGAAAGACCAGGGGGTCTGAGTATGAATGAGCTGAGTGCTAAGTTGGGAATACCTGCCAATAGTGTCTATCGGATATTAGCTACCTTAGAGCGTGGGAATTATGTCCGTAAGCAAACCGAGGGTTCCTTGTATGAACTTACATCTAAGTTGTTAACCATGTCCTCTCCAGTGACCAGCACTCCTTCATTTGTGGAATCTTCCTTGCCTCACATGCGTGCTTTAAGGGACGAGACTAAAGAGAGCGTACTTTGCGGCACTCTGATTGGACATGAGGGAGTGGTTTTGGAACAGGTGGAGGGAATTCACAGCTTTAGTTTCCGTATCAAACCAGGTCTGCGTTTTCCTTTGCACACTGCTGCCCCTGGCAAGTTGTTTCTTGCCCACATGGCAGAGCCTGAAAGAAAGAAATGTTTAGCCTCTTTAAATTTTGAAAAATTTACCCCCAATACTCTCACCACCCAAGATGCTTTGCTCAAAGATTTAAGAGGCGCATTGGATGATGGATTTGCTTTCGACCGGGAGGAGGAAATGATCGGGCAGGTTTGTATTGCTTCAGGAGTGTTTAACCGATCAGGGCGAATCATTGGAGCGATCTGGATGGTTGCACCCACCAATCGTGTTCCCCGTAAAGATTTACCGGTTCTGGGTGAAGTCGTTCGTTCTCATGCAGATTCCATCTCCCTGAAATTTGGGTATTCTCAATTGCGGGTCGCCTAACGCTTTTTTCATGAAACCGTATATCATTCCTTCTTGTTTATCCATTTTGGTTGGTCTGTCTTGCTTATCGGGAGCACCGCGAAGTTATACTGATGAGCAAATTGCATTCTGGGAGGATGAAGCCTTTCCCGTTTTGGAGGAAAATTGTTGGAAGTGTCATGGGATCAGTAAAAAAATTCGTGGCGGTTTGATTCTCACCACCCTCGAGGGAGTGCTCAAAGGAGGAGAGTTTGGACCTTCCGTGGATTTAAAAAATCCAGAGACCAGCCTTCTTCTTAAAATGACCTCTCACCAGGATAAAGATCACGAAATGCCACCGGATGGCAAAATGTCGGATGAAGATATTGCCGTGCTCGCAAAGTGGATCGAAATGGGAGTGCCTTTTCCAAATGCCGATGAGGTTGAACCGGAGGGTGAAATTGTTCACCACGGGCCGGATTATGAAAAAGCCAAAAGTCACTGGGGCTTTAGTAGACCAACTAAGCCA
>NZ_CAXLML010000039.1:0-3802 GCF_964187505.1 Candidatus Chordibacter forsetii | reverse complement strand
GCTTTGGAGGAAGAGGTGGCAGATGCAGCCGAAACCGTTGACGATTTAAAAGATGAGGTTCGCAGCCTTGAGCGTGATTTAAGCAACGCAAAGGATGATATTGTACGAGCACAAAGAGCACGCCCTGTCGAGGTAGCCAAGGAAGAGTCAGGTGTAGCTAAAGTTAGCCAAACCTTTGTGGATGAAGTTTTAAGTTGGGCACACAAGAATTCGACCCTTTCTTTTCCTGCAGAAATCACCTTGGCCAATCAAGGAATTACCCTTACCGATCGTTCAAAGCAGGTGCAGGTTCCTGTCCCTGTTGGAGGGATGTTAAGGGCCACTCGCTTTCACCCATCTGCTGCTGGTTACTTGGTCGTGGCTCAATTGAATAGCGATAAACTTTTAGCTACCATAAAAGTCGTGAATTCAAATTTTGTTGAAGTTGTGGCTCCTAAATATGTCAGGCTCATGAATTCAATGGGAAAGTCTGTCAAAAATCCATACGCAAAAAAAAAAGTAAGTAACCAGGCTGCTGTAACACCCAGGAAACAGTTTCAATCCTTGCCAAAAAAGGTTGAACCTTCGGGGCAAGCTACTCCTGGCTCCAACAGCGGGCAGATGCTAAAGAGCAAAGCTTTACTTCCCCAAAAGGGGGAAGATTTCCTCAAAGCTACTGGCCCTGGTGCTTTGGGGAAACCTGCCAACGATCATGGTACAGGTTGCGTGTGCAAGGATTGTCGGGTCAAAAAGATCGGTAAGGGAAGTCTATTTCCCGAATGATGACTATTTGATTAATTAATCGAGTTCTTTCGATTACTGAGAAAATAAAGCATAGATAGCTGCACCCAAAACGGCAGAAAGTGCAGAAATAATTAAATAAGCATTTTGGTTATTCCAACGAGTCAGACGTTCCCAACCAGAGTACCAATAAACTGAGACTTCCTCCTCATGTCGAAATCTTTGTAAGTCTTCTAGAAATAAACGGGCTTGGGAATAGCGATGGCCACGGGAGCGATGCAGTGCTTTCATACAAATAGATTGTAAGTCTCTGGGGATTTTACGCTCTGGGGCAACTTCTCTTGGAAGTGGATAGGGTTCGTCCAGAAGTTTTTTCTTAATTTCTGTAATATCTTCTCCCTGAAGAAATGATTTCAGGGTGAGCATTTCGAAGAGCAGAACACCCAAGGAAAAAACATCTGATTTTTCATCGAGATCGCTTAATCCACGAGCGATTTCCGGAGTCATGTACAGGGGAGTACCGTAGTGCATGCCGCTACGTGTAAGGCTAAGGTCGGCAGGTTTGCCATCTCCTTCCAGTTTAGCGGCTAGGCTCTTACCTCCCAGCACCTTGGCCAATCCCCAGTCGAGAACATAGACTTCACCAAATTTTCCTACGATAATGTTGGCGGGTTTTAAGTCTCTATGAATTACCCCGATTTCATGGGCATAGGCAATGGTCTGGCTTACTTGAATTAAAATATCAAGCAGTCGGGGAAGTGGGAATTTTTCCACGATCTCGGGCACTTCATGTTTTAAATCAAGCAGGATTTGCCGAAGGTCCTGCCCATACACTCTTTTCATGGTAAAGAAAAGCTGGCCTTCCCGGTCTCGACCAAGCTCGTATACCGGAACAGTACCTGGATGTTGTATATTGGCAGTTACTCTGGCTTCACGAACAAAGCGTTGGGTTTCTATTTCTGAATTTTGGAGGTCTTTATGAAGAGTTTTATAAGCTACCTTGCGGTGAAGGTTTACATCTTCTGTTAGAAATAACTTGGCTGTGCCTCCTTCCCCAAGGGGGGTATGCTCGTCATATTTTAAGGATCCACTTTTCCATGCACGAGGAAGGAGTTCATCTGTTTGCTCCTGTTTTAGGCAGTTATTTTCCACTTCTTTCTTAATCACAATTACAAAGTAATTCTAAATTAGTGCAACTTATTGATGGGTGCAAGGGCGTGCCGTTTTCTTATGCTTAGCAGGCATTTCTTTCCCGATATGCTGGGTATTTCGCTTCTGTGCAAGGGCAATTTGACGCTGCCTCTCACGCAGTCCCGCTCTTCTTTCCGGGCTGATTGAGCGGGCACATCTTGGGCAGGATACACCTTCTTCAAATTCAGGAGATTTAAAGTCATCATCATCGAGCGGCCATCTACAAGAAAAGCAAAGTTTAGCCTTTCCATCCAACAATCCATGAATGACTGAGACCCGATGATCAAAAACAAAACATTCTCCTTTCCATTTGCTTGTTTCCTCTTTCATTTTTTCCAAGTAGTGGAGAATGCCTCCTCGTAAGTGATAAACTTGTTCAAATCCGTTTTGAACCAAGTGTGCAGAGGCTTTTTCGCATCGAATTCCACCCGTGCAATACATGGCTATTTTTTTCTTTTTTTGTTTGCCCCAATGTTTTTTTACGAAGTCAGCCCATTGGCCAAAGGTTTGGGTCTTTGGGTTTACTGCACCCTCAAAGGTGCCGATTTCAACTTCGTAATCATTGCGAACATCTACCACTTCGACCTCTGGGTCTGAAATCAAGGCGTTCCAGTCTTCAGGCTCGATGTATGTCCCTGATCCGTTTGAAGGAAGAATGGACGGATCGCCCAAGGTTACAATTTCTCGCCGGATTACAATACGTAAGCGATAAAAAGTTGAACGAGGGGTGGTCATCGATCGAAGCGGAAGCTCGGAGAACCGATCGTCCGCTTCGATGTGCCGGACAAAGCGTTCGAGTCCTTCCTCTGAGCCTGAGAGGGTTGCGTTTATCCCTTCTTCGGCCAAAATTAAAGAGCCCGTAATCTTTTCTTTTTTACCAAGTTCTTCAAGGACTGGTTTCCATTCCCGATGATCGGGGAATTCGGCAAATCGATAGAAGGTGATGACTTTTTGCTCCATTCTGGTCAAGGGTCGAAACGACAAGTTTATCCTCTGACTACCCGGAGCCAATAATCGGCCATCAAGGCAGAGCCATAAGCAGTCGGGTGGACACCATCTCGTGCCCAGTGTTGAGGGGGGGCGAAGCTTAATGCCTGATCAAACATAGATTGAAAGGGAATAAAAGTAGCAGCGTGGAAATCGGCAACCCTGCGTGCAGCTTCTCGGTAACGATCAAATTCGGGGAACCATTTTGAGCTGACTGCCCCGCACTTTAAGACAAAGGGCTCGCAAATAACGAGTTGTATGTCGGGTAATGCCTGACGAGTCCTTGCGACTAGGGCCAGATAATCCTCTTCGTAGCGATCGACGGTTCCATCATACTTTCCCTGGAATCCATGCCAAATATCGTTTACTCCGATTAATATACTCAAAATATCAGGCTTGTGCGCCAGGCAGTCGCTTTGCCAACGGGCATCCAGTTGGTGTACCTTGTTGCCAGAAATTCCTCGATTAAAAATAGATAGTTTTAAGTCTGCACTGCTGTTTAACATGCCAGCTGCTGCCATACATGCGTACCCATTACCCATGGATGCCTGTTCGTTTGGCTTGGGTGATTTACGGTTTTGACGTCCAGCATCGGTTATGGAGTCTCCTTGAAAAAGCAGGGTTGCTTCAGGCTTTAAATGAATTTTTGGATTCGCCACTTCTTTTTTGGTCAAAGCTTGCGAAAACAAGGTGCCGGATAGTCCAGCCAAAGTTGCTCCACCGAGTAGTTGACGTCTTGAAATTGAAAAAGATGAGTTCATATCACGATAAAATAAATTAACCCGTGTATAGGCAACGGGGAATTACTTCGATTTGACGCTTGCACCGATGGGGGGGAGGAGGGCATTTATTCGAATATATGAAACCAGAAGAATTCCTTTTCTCCAGTGATATCCAATTACCA
>NZ_CAXLML010000038.1:0-4607 GCF_964187505.1 Candidatus Chordibacter forsetii | reverse complement strand
ATCGCCAATGAAGCGATTGTGCAGGCGCTCACTAGTAGGGCGAGTGTGGGGGTGCTTGCTTCTGAAGAAAATGAAGAGCCTATGATTGTGCACAAAGGAGATAGTGAAGCCAAATATGCGGTTGTCTTTGATCCCTTGGATGGTTCTTCCAATATTGATGTCAATGTCAGTGTGGGTACGACCTTTTCCATTTTGCGGCGTCCTGAAGGTGCAGCCGGAGATAACCCTGAAGCTTGGGTTTTGCAACCGGGTACGGAGCAGGTTGCTGCAGGTTATGTAGTCTACGGATCTTCCACCATTCTGGTGTATAGTGTGGGGCACGGAGTGCATGGGTTTACATTGGACCCTGCAATTGGCGCTTATGTTCTGAGTCATCCCAATATGACGATGCCTGATCGGGGGAAGTATTATTCAGTTAACGAGGCTAATGCGGACAGCTTTCCTGATAAATACAACAAATACTTGGCAGGCTTGAGGAACGGCCAATACGGTACGAAGTATTCTTCCCGTTACATTGGGTCAATGGTGGCTGATTTTCACAGAACTTTGCTTAAAGGCGGAGTATTTCTATATCCTCCGACCGCGGACAATGCAGAAGGAAAGTTAAGACTGCTTTATGAAGCCAATCCGGTTGCCTTCCTTGCCGAACAGGCTGGAGGGGTGGCTTTAGACGGAAAAAATCGTATGCTGGAGGTAAAGCCCACTAGTATACATCAACGAGTACCTTTAGTTGTCGGAAGTAAGGCGGAAATGGAAGATTTTGTTGCCTTGGAAGATTAGTAGATCCGGAAACAATTTACAGGATTTCAAGTAGGTCGCACTCGAAGATCAATGTATCTCCGGGCTTAATTTTACCGCCGGGTCGAGGGTTGTCTCCATAGCCAAGCTCACTTGGTATGTAGATTCTAATTTTACCACCTACTTGGGTTTTGGTAAGGCCACCAGAAAAGCCTTTAATCACCCCATTCATGGGGAAGCTGGCAGGTTCTCCCCGATCAACCGAACTGTCGAATACGGTGCCGTCCGTCAGAGTGCCGTGGTAATGCAGGCGTACGGTATCCTCCATTGTGGGTGTGGCACCTTTACCTGGCTTGAGGATTTCATAGTAAAAGCCGGTAGGGTCTTGCTTAACTCCTTCTTGGGAGGCAAGCAGAGCAAAGAATTCTTTAGCTTTTTCTTTGTTAATGAGAGCATCTTTGGCCTGTTCTGCTTGAGCAGCTTGTCGAACGGCCTGCATCTTTTCCATCATGATTGCTTGAACCTTGGGCTGAAGGGCTTGCATCTCCGCAGGAATTTTTTCGAGAGAAAATCCTTTTTTTAATCCAATTAGAATGGCTTCAACCTGAGAATCTTCAAAGCCCATCTTGTGGAGGCCAGATCCGTGTGCAATCATCATACCAATGGCTTCATAGGTTGCCTGGTCAGGAAGGACTTTAGTTTTTTCCTCAGCTGTGAGGCGAAGGCATGAGAGCCCTGTGAGCAAAACGACGGCAAGTAAGCAAGCGGTCGATCGAGAGATTAAGGAATTAGTCATCGCACAACGCTCACAGCTACGGATTTTTAGTCAACCCAGAACCTTTCCTTCTAAAATAAAAATTGAATTCTTTGTGTTTCTTGATTGGACAAATCTTAGCTCGTTGTGCAGAAGGGATTTTTACGAACTGAATATGCGAATCAATTCCTCCCTCCCGTTGTTTCTTCTAACGCTGTGCACAATTTGCACATCTATCTTTGCTCAAAGTGTTGTTTACAAAGGGGGCAATGGTCCCGGGCAGGGCAAGCACTTAGTCCTGGTGGCGAGCGATCATGAGTACCGTGCCGAGGAAACCATACCCGCACTTGCGAGAATTCTCTCAGTTCACGGTGGTTTTGATTGTACGGTTTTGTTTGGGGTTACTGATCAGGGAGAAATCCAAGCTGGGATATCGAACATTCCTGGCTTGGAAGTTTTACAAAAAGCAGACGGGCTGGTCTTTTTTGTACGTTTTTTGGCCCTTCCTTCCGAACAGATGAAGCATCTTGACGACTATTTTGGCCGGGCTGGTCCAGTGGTCGGGCTTCGTACTTCGACGCATGCTTTTAAATATGACAAGAACCGGGCCAATGATCCCTATGCTAAGTACAGCTTTCGTTATACAGGTAAAGAATACAATGGTGGCTTTGGAGAACAGATACTTGGGCAGTCATGGGTGGGGCACTATGGGCAAAACCATAGGCAGAGCACCCGCATCGATCTGATTGAAGCAAAGAAAAAGCATCCGATCTTACGTGGAGTGAATAAGGTTCATGTACAGGCGGGTGGGTACAATGCCGAACCCCAAGCAGACTGGAATATTCTGACCATGGCTCAGCCCCTGATGTCGATGAAGCCAGACGGTAAAGATGATCCGCAGAAGCCACCCAAGGCAAGTGAATGGACCCGGGAGTATACTGGCAAAAACGGAAAAAAGGGGAGGGTGTTTACTTCTTTATACGGTGCCTCCCAGGATTTGCTCAATTCCGGGTACCGCCGTCTTATTTTGAACGGAATCTATTGGACGGTTGGTTTGGAGAACGAAATTAAGGCGGACTCCAAGATCGATTTTGTCGGCCCATACAATCCCACCAAGTTTGAGAACCGCGGAGAGGTCAAAGGAGTGAAGCCGCTCATGTATGCCGATTTAAACGGAGCGATTCCTGCCGATCCCAAGGCAGTTGTTCAAAAAGTTCAGTCCATCACGGCGAAGAATCAAAACATTCGCAAGGGTGCCCGTTATGTTCGGGTTGAGGTCGCGGATGATAACCGGATTCTCACCCTAAATGAAGTGGAGGTCATTAGTGGTGGGAAGAATATTGCTCCCAAGGGGAAGGCCACCCAATCGAGCACGGGGGCAGGTGGAGTCGCCTCCAGGGCAATCGATGGTAATAAAAACCCCGATTACAACAAGGGCGGACAAACCCACACCGATGGATTTGGGTCCGTTAATCCCTGGTGGGAAGTGGATTTGGGCGGTGAGTATAAAATTGATGAGGTGGAAGTTTGGAACCGTAAAGGATTTGAGTCACGGCTCAATGGGTTCACCATTCAACTATTGGATGCCAATCGTAAGCAGGTTTACAAGAGCGGAAAAACAAAAGGTGCCCAGCGTACCAAGTTTACCTTAAGGTTTAGAACCGTAATCGATTTTTTCCTCTACAACGGACAGCGTGAACCCGAGGTGGCCAAGCCCGTTTCTAAGAAGGCAGTAGTGCCTGATGGATACCGGGACGAATTACCCTTTGCTTTCAAGAAGGGGGATCGAATCGCCATTCTTGGGAATGGCTTAGCCGATCGTATGCAACATGACGGTTGGACTGAGGCTCTGCTGCAAAGTGAACTCGTTGGCCAAGAAGTAAGCTTCCGAAATATGAGCCTTTCTGGCGACCGACCCAATAGTTACCCGAGGAGTAAGGGGTTTCTTGAAATGAACGACTACCTCCGTCATGTGAAAGCGGATGCGGTCTTTGCCATGTTTGGTTACAACGAATCCTTTGATGGTGAAAAGGGTACGAGCAGGTATAAGCAGGATTTACTTAATTTCATAAAGAATATTCGTGAGACCAAAGCCAACGGGGAGAGTTTACCCCGTATTGTTTTGTTCAGTCCAATCGCATTTCAAAACTTGAAAGACCGCAACCTTCCCCGTGGAAAACTTCAAAACAGGAACCTCGCTCTCTATGCAAAAGTCACTGAGGCAGTCGCGAAAGTTACTGGAGTTGAATTTGTTGATCTTTACAATCCAACTCTGTCGCTTTTCCAAAAGACTACTCAACCACTAACAATTAACGGGGCTCACTTGAATGAGGAGGGTAACCGATTGCTTGCAGAGATCATCGCAAAGGCACTTCTTAAAAAAGAGGTGGAGGCAAAAGCTTCCCTGGAAACTCTCCGCCAGGCTGTTCTTGACAAAAACTGGCACTGGTTTAACCGCTACCGGGCTACGGATGGCAATGACATCTGGGGAAGCCGTTCCAAGTTGCGCTTTGTCGATGACCAGGCCAATGGCTTGGTTTTGCAGCATGAACTCGTCATGCTGGATGTGATGACCGCCAACCGAGACCAGAATATCTGGAAAGTTGCTCAGGGTAAAAAAAGCAAGGTGGATGACTCCAATGTGCCAGCCCCCATCAAAGTCGTCTCCAATGTGGGAGGTGGGAGCATCAGTTCGAGTGCGATCAAGGAAGGGTCCACCAAATACTTGAGTCCTAAGGAAAGTTTAAAAAGCTTGTCTGTACGCGATGATTTTGAAGTGAATTTGTTTGCTGACGAAAAGCAATTCCCTGAGCTGATCAATCCAGTGCAAATGCAGGTAGATACAAAAGGACGCCTGTGGGCCGCTGTCTGGCCAACCTATCCGATGTGGGAACCTATGCAGCCAATGAACGATGCTTTGGTAATTCTGCCCGATGACAATAACGATGGCAAAGCGGACCGGATCATTGAGTTTGCCAAAGTTCACAACCCGGTAGGTTTTGAGTTTTGGAATGGTGGAGTATTGGTTACTTCGGGTCCTGATTTACTTTTCTTAAAAGACACGGATGGAGATGATAAAGCAGATGTGCGGTATGTTATTTTGCAGGGTCTAGGT
>NZ_CAXLML010000037.1:0-17862 GCF_964187505.1 Candidatus Chordibacter forsetii | reverse complement strand
AATTTTTATTGGGTGGTTACCTGCTAAGCCGGGAATACGGACAACTCATCGAACTTCGCCTACCCCGGGAGGTTAGGCAAAAGAAGCCTGGAAAGTTAGGCCATGGTACAGTCGCTACCTTCCTTTGGACATTTCCAATCATCAATTTAATTGCCCCGATGTTACTAGGAGCCTCCTTGGTTCATGCCAGACTAGGCACCCAAGAACAGAATACGAAAACCTTCTCTACTCTAAAAAATACGACCAATCGCCAATAATACAGGGCTATCTTTTGAATTCGTTTTTGAATTGGGGTCCAATCAATGAACCATTGTTATCCCATTCCTCGATCAGACCAATAGCCAGGCCCTCAGAAAATTTAGTACGTGTCTTCTTCACTCCGTTCTGGTGAAAGGTTACACCTATTCCCGTATAGGGTAGATCATCAGCTTGGTTGTACCACAATCCATCCAACCGTTGCTGAAGCTCTTCATTTTGATCAACAAATGGAGCCGCATCAATGTCCTCTGCTTCCTCCTGTGCAAACTGAAGTCCCTCGAAGGAACACTGGGAGGGTAACAAAACGACCAAAAGTCCCAAAAGGAACATAGCAACAAACCACCAAAAATAAGGCGAACCACTTACTCTTTGCCAAAGTGTGGGGTCGGGCGCTTCTGGAGGGGTGGGGAAAATATCTTCTGCCTTCATGAATGCCTAGCTAATTGATATTTTTTTTAGTTTAGCAAGGCATAAAGAAAAACATTCATGCCCAAACGGGCATAAAAGGAGTGTGCATAATTGCTTATTTCTTCCCCCGAATAATATTTGAAGATCCTCCAGCGGCCGGTGGGTTCTTTTACCCAGAGCGGACGGTTTCCCGGAACTAAGTAGATTTCATCCTTCAACCCATCTTCACGGGTAACCTCATAAGTTTGTCCGGCAAAGGAAGCAACCTGTAGAGTCTCATCAAAATCTTCGGCTGATTCTCGAACCCGAAAAGAAATGGGTGGTATCCATGCACCGAATTCGTCCCTGCCCCACCCCATCGCACAAATAGGAGAGGCAACACAGGCAAGCCGATCATTTACTTTTATTCCGACCATGGAGTATGTTCCCTGAGGCCACTTTTCCTGCTCCACAAAAGTGAGCACGGTATCGGGCAAACGCTTTTGGTCTTCTTCTAAGCGCAAATATTCGTTACCAGGCAAGCCCTTGTAAAAGGTTCGGAATATTTCATGATTTCTGGGTAAGGGAGTAAAGGGCTGATCAGGAAATAATTGCTCAAACCACTGACGAACCTCAGCCCGTTCTTCCCACGCTGCATAACTGTGTCCAAGATCAGTACCAAGAAAGGATGCCTTTATACCAGCGTCGAGGTAAACAAATCCCCCAAGTGTCATATACCTACGCAAAGCTTCATTTTCCTCGGATGAAAAATCGAAATTGGGAAGTTCGTCACAATTTACATAGAGGACTGGATGTTCAAACAGCCTTTCATCAGCCAAGGATTCGATAAATAGCGGATCGGGATCAAAATTGGCGAGGGACCGCTCATTCATAAGTTCGAGCAGACTGGGCAGCGCATCGGGGTAACGTACACGCGTTGGACCATCCCTGCGTAACTGCATGATCCGAATGGCCCCGGTATTCTCCATCTGAACCGATGAATCTTGGCCGTGAGAAAAAACGGCTATCCATACGGAAAAACAAAACAGTAGACTAGATCTCATGGATTTATTCCCATTTGCTGAAGTTCTCTTCGGGCCAATGCACTAATTCGTTCAGCTGGATATTGGCGTAAATATTTGAGCAAGGCAGGCAATCCAACCTTATGATCACCCAGCAATCCATCCATAGCGGCTCGTTGAATAGCATAATCCTTATCTTTTAATGAGCGGGCATGGAGGTCTACCCAACCATCTGCCTGAATCTTTGCAAGGGCTCGCAAAGTAGTTGAGCGAACGAGAGAGTCTTCATCGATTAGGAGATCAAAAAAACATTCTTTAACCACTTCTTTTTCTGCGACCAATAAAAGTTCCGATGCAAAGGACCGAACCTCGACATGGCGGCTTTTAATCAGATTGGTTAAATCATTGCGGTTGATCTGTTCAACCCGTCCACGAAGAAGGGATAGCACCGCTTTTCGCACTTTAATATCTCGATCCTGCAATGCATACCTCCAACTGGAGGCATTTTTCCAACCTTCAGAAAGAGTTAGATGACGTACCCATGCCTGAGATCGCATACTCGCACTTGGGTGTTCGAGCAAAGCTGTATAAATTCGTTTTGCATCTGAACCCAAAGCAGAGAGAGAATAAAATAAGGACTCAGCTTTACCAAAAAGTCCCTTGGCCTTTGACAAGTAAGCGATAATTCGATCGATCATCTGGTTGGATACCCGCTCACCCAACCTCGCCAGATCTACAGCTGAAAGAGTAGCCACTTCATCCACTGGGTCGTTGGTCAATATCCTGAGTATTTTTCGATATTGCGGGAAAGAACGTCCCAAAGACAGGACTGTCCTCGCCAACTTTGCCCGCACCCCAACATCTGAATGTTTAGTAAGGGCCTCCATTTGATCATAAGTACCAGATTGAGCGGCGTACATGCGGGCTTGATCCAAGGCAACGAGCAAAACAGAAACATCCTTATCCCCTAGCAACCGGACGAAAGTTTGAGATTCCATTTGAAAACGTAAAGAGAAGTGATGCTTTAAAACATTTTGACGGACAATGGAGTCAGGGTCGATCAAGGCCTGATTCGCCAGGTCTTGTAAATCTTGGCGAAGCTTCCCGGGAACTGACCGAAGTATACTTCGTCCATTTACTTGAATTCTTTCCATCCCGGATCGCATGAGACCAGGAATTAAACGTGGAATGAGGGCGGAAGTTTCACGCCTAACCTCGACATCAGGATCTCCAATTTTGGAAAATATTTTTTCGACCAATGCCTGTTCATAAATCGGGGCACCATTGTTAAAATGCTCGACCAAAGAGACCATTACCGCACGACGAACCAATTCACTGGAATCATCCAACGCACCAATCAAAAGCAGACTTACTTGGGCATTAGCATACTTACCCAAGAGCTTGGCTGCCCCAACTCGTTCTTCCACCTTGGAGGACTTTAGCTTTTGAGACGCCTGATTTAAAGTATTGTCTATGCTTGAACGCATAGCAGGCAAAGTAACTTCAGTCTGATTATTATCAGTTTGATTGCCCTCAATAGAAACGGGAGAAATTACATCCTGAGAATAAACAAGCTTGGATAGACCCATAGCGAATACCAGCGGCATTACTCTCGCCCCCATCATCGCAAGCCCCCTTTTCTTCGCAAGACCCATTCGACTCCCGCAGCGAGAAACAAAACTGCAAACAAAGGCCAGGCATTAGCCAAGTCATTTCTCTTACTTATTGTAGGTAGGGCGGCAGATAGGTTGGGCACCCATGTATCAGTCATATCTTCGACTCTTACAAATGAACCACCTGTTAGGTTGGCAAGCATTTGTAAATCACGCTCGGCATAGCGCATATCCTTGGCCTCATCTCCGAATTGCCGAATTTTCAGGTAGGAAGATTGCTCGATCTTTTCACCATCAGGAAAACCGAGATTGTAAACCACTCGGTAAGGCCCTGGGTGAGGAGGGATAAATTTCCCAGCGTAGGTACCAAGGTCACCTCCTTGTGGATAAAGTTGCAAGGTTTTGGAAAAACCCTCCGGGCCAGTTATATTTGCCTCCACTCTTGCATCCATAGAGGGTTCAAAATCTGCCCCCAAAGCTTCCATTCGCAATGAGGTTTCATCTCCTGCAATCAAAAAGCCAGGCGTTTGCTCGACCTTGATCCGCTCGACTGTGCCCGAACCAAGCCACTCAACCACTCCCTGCCAGAAGAGTGAAAACTCACGAGAACGTTCTTCGTCACTCAATGCCCTTCTCCAATCATGGGTAGAGCCCCAATAAGCAGATTTACCCGCTCCATATGCCTGTAATGCCATGACAGATAGATCCGGCCTGCCTTTGAGACTGACCACCTCCCGTGCTGCCGGATTGACCCGGGTGATTAAATGAGCTGGCAATCCAGCAGGCAAAAAAGTTTTCCAATTATCCAATCGTTTACGCTCGGAGAACAAAGGGTCGGGTAAAACCGAAAGAGATAGGTTTTGTTTCCCACGAGAAGATTGGGTATCGACCGCTGGCATAACCCCGCCAAGGATTTCACGTGCCAAGCTCGGTTCTCCAAAAAGCAAAAGTCCACCTCCCCGTTTTTGCACAAAATCCTTGAGCGAGGAAATCATAGTTGAGTTTAATTCTTTCAAGCAACCGGCATCCAGCAAGACGACATCATAATCCATCCAAAAGGCGGGGTTTTGTGGGTATCCTTTTGGAGAAAGCTTTTCCCCACGAGCATGAAAAGTTTTCTCCCCCAAACGAATGAGCGAACTCAACTGAAAACGATCGCTAGCTAGGGAGCGTTTAAGAAAAGGATACAAGGGATTAATTTGGTGAGATAAATAGAGTGCGGAAAAAAAAGCGGGCGGAAGAATTTGAATAACTTGTGCATCAGAATTGTCGGAGGGGTCGGAATCTCTCTCGACCGAATCAAGGACCACGCGATAGGTACGAACCCCAGCAATTTCTGGGACAACAGGGCTAAAATTCAACAGCCTTGACTCGCCAGCTTGTAGAGTAATCGATCGATCCTCCAATTCTTCTTCCTCAGCAAACAGGCGGGCAACTAGTTTTACATCTCGGCCAAATCCATTATTTATTTCGGCAGCAAGAATCAATTCTTCCTTGGCTACGATTTCGGAAGGAACCTCCGAAAAAGAGACGGAAAGATTTCCCTGTTCCTGAGCCTCACCCACTCCAATCACGTTTATGGGAATGCCTCGGTTACGGTATTGGTCACCCGCAATAAGTGGAGATTTCCCCACATTATTTCGACCATCTGAAAAAAGCACAACCGCTCCAGGGGCTTCCTTATCCTGCCGTTCAAGTAGTTCAATTAAAGCGTCCCCAATGGCAGTATTTTCACCACTCTCTGGAATGGACCAGCTGGATGAACGGATGGCAGATATATCGTCAATGGAAAAGCCCAGTCGATCAACTGCCCCAAAACTCTCCCTTGTTTGATTAAACCACGAGCCCGTGCGGTCGGGGTCGAGAAAAGAACGGACCAAATCAATTCGCCTTTTACCACCGGACTGATCCCGGTGGTTCATACTTCCAGACAAATCTACCGCAGCAACCAACCTTACCGCATCAGGGTTCGTTTCCTTCGTCTCTATAAATGGCCGGGTGATCAAGATGAGAAAGATTAAGCCGAAAAGACCACGAAGAATAATCAATTTCCAAGCGTCTTTAGCAGTGCTTGCATTAAACAGACACCTAGCATGCCAAAAGAGAAGTATAAAATAAAGCCCTACCCCGGCAATCAGCCAGGAATAGGAATAAGGCCATTCTAGTCCGATCGATTCCATACCTCTTAAGGACCCTCCGCGATGCGACGAAAGTATTCCTGTACTTGTTTTCGGTATCGGGCAGGCGCACGGGTGGATTGATGGTTACGCCGCAAGCTCTGTTCGACCGCTTGCTGCCAATAAAATTGTTCGATCAAACGCGAGGCCTGTTCCACAGCACCAGCAGAAAGAGACCGGCCATTGCTGATATTTTCGGATATGGCGGACTCCTCAAACATCCGTGTAAGGTTTAATAATCGCTCATCAGACTCGGCATCAGGCAAATTGCCTAAGGCCCGAGCGGCTTCTTCATTCGCCTGCCTAAATTCTTCCTCTCCCATGCCCGCACCTTCCTGGCTCATGCGTTGTAAACGTTCGGCCAACTCTCCAAGTTCAGAACTTTCCCCGTAGCGCAATTGATCCTCAACTTTTTGCAGGCCACCCTGTAAACCCTCTAACCCATCCTCTACTTTCCCCTGTTCCTTCTGGGCTTGAGGAAAAGCATCGTAGAGCAGAGAGTTTGATGCTCGCTTCCCCGCTTGCTCCAACCCATCTTCCTTAGCATCCCGGGCGGCTTTTAGAAGTTCCTCGGTGGCACGATCCTGATATTTACCGAGTGATCTCGCGGTACGATCAATCTCTTCAAGCAAGTCTTCCAGACCCTCGTTCAAACTATCCTGTTCTTCGCGTAATCGTTCACCCTGTCCACCCTTAGCATTTTCAGTTTCTCCACGAAGATTCCCCTGTCCTTCTCCAAGTTGTTCAGCCATCTCGGTCAATTGATCAACCATATCAGCCGCAAGCTTGGACATCTCTTGTTCGACTTGGGAGATTGCACGCCCCAGGGCCTCAGATGCGAGCTCGCCGTGAGGTTGAGCTTGGCGGGGTTGATCTCGTCGCAAGTCGCCAGCCCCTGCCTTCATCTCCCGACCAGCCTGGTCAAGGTCTGCTACATCTCCAAGTTTTCCATTCCGATCATACCTTTGCTGTCGCAAACCATCGAGATCTCGACGTATTCCCTCCTGTTCACTGGCGAGGTTCTGATTCGGTTTTCCGGATTGTCCGCTACCCGCAGCTTGTCCGACCTGTTCATTTAAAGAGTCCTGGCGTGCTTCAAGGTTTTCAAGTTCTTCCATTTCCTTGGCCAATTCTTCAAGTTGTTGTGCTGGGTCTTTGCTCTTTTCTCCCTTGGGCTCCTCTTCCTTTTGCTCCCCCTCTTTGCCTGCACTTTTACTCGGTTGTCCCTGACCCTGACCTTTTGTCTTTTCTTTTTCCAACTGTTGCATCAACGCGTATAGCTGTACCAGTTTACGCAGGGCCTGTTCCGAAGATTCGAGGGACAATTCAAGCTCCTGATCTCCCGTGTAAATTTCTGTCTGTTCAATATGATAGGTGGCTTCGTTGAGCAATTCACCGAGGTCCAATCCATCAACAATCGGAAACATTCCCTCAAACTCATCAAAAGTCTTGGTCATTTCGTTTTTTAAGCTCAAAGCCTCGGTACACAAGGCGAGGGACCTTTCCTCCTTTTCCAATCCATCTTCCATCAATGCATCATAACTATCCCGGATGATCTGTTTGGTACGGTTAATGAATTGTCGGATGGGGATTTCTTTGGTATCGCCCTCCATACCTGCACCCGCTTGATCTTCCGACTCGGTCGAATTTCCTTCTGGAGGAAGAATTTCGATAAAATAGATTTCGGACCGAGCAAGTTGGTTTTTGGGTTCCTTATTATCGGCAGCAAAGGCCATGTATGTGATTACATCTCCTACAGCGAGCGGATATTCGCTGAGGTCTAAAATGCCAGTAACTGCTTTTTCTTTTTCCACTGGATCGACAAATAGTCCCTCTTCCCGCTTTTCTCCGTCGTGAGATACATGGAGGCGCAAATCGGAAATCCCGTGATCATCTGCAGCAAAGACCTCGATGAGTAATGGCTCTGCGTCATAAGGAAGTTCCAAATCCTTAGCAGGTTCTGAAATCTCAATAATTGGAGGTTCATCAGGAACCGGGGAAAAATTCACTAAATCATAAAGAATTTCCGGTCGTCCAGGCTCGCTGGGATCAGATAGCCCCAAACGCGCAGACCATTCTTTTTCCATTTTCCCTTTCCAAGAAAAAGTGACCTTTCCGATTTTCTCCAATGAATAATTACCCTCTTCACTAATTAAGCGTGCTCTTACCTGTTCTGGGAAATCTTTCACCCGGACATCCAAGCGAACCTCACTGTTTTCAGGAGCTTCAAGATAGCCAAAGCCATCATGATTAATTTGTCCCATTTTTAAGTAAGCAGGTGGCGTAATTTCCCAACGGGCAAATTCGAGCTCGGGTGGATCGTAAGGAATGATTTGATGCCAAGCACTTTCCAACGAAGGGGTGACTACCCGGTATCGAAGGGTCTCTTGAAGGGAGGGCAGTACAAACTCTAACTGACCAGGTGTTTCGGTCGGGACCATACTTAGACGGACGGTACCGTTTTCTTCACCCCATTCAATCGATGCCGATTTAGAGCCTCGATGCCCCCGCAGAACTTCGGCTCGTATCGATACATCTGTCCCCCTTCGGTACTCAAAGTCGGGATCGTTTAATTGATCATCGGTGGCTCCGCTTAAACTTGTCTGTACACGAAGTCCCGGTTCACCAGTCCAGGATGCGAGAGCTTTGTTGAGCGGACTGCGGTCCATATTCCAAAGGGAAAGAAGTAAGCCGCATACAAGTCCAACCACCAAAAAATTCCAAAATGAAGCAGAAGGACGAACTCCTTTGCCCCAATCAAGGGATAAGGATTTTCTATCTAGCTCACGCAGAACTCGGCGTTCCATCAACCCAGGTTTTTTCCTTTTTTCTTCTATCTCGACCGCTGAGTTTAAAAGATCTCGCAATTCGGGATTGGCAGACTCCACTTGCCTGGCCAGTTGCGCAGAACCAGGACGGCTAATCCATGTACGAATAAACAAAATCAAAAAGCAAAAAAGGGACAAGGTAATAGCCCCAAATAACCAAGTCGAAACCTCCGCTTCCTGAATCGGTGAAAAAGCGTCATAAAGATCGAGAAGAATCAATAAACCTGACCAGGCAAGAAAACCGGAAATAATTGCACCAAGGGACTGAGCAAAAACCATGACCCGTGATTCCCTGCGTAATCTGCGTACAAAATTAGCCACTTGCCGACTCCTCACTGTTATGAGTTTTAGAAACTGGGGCCGAGAGGATCATTTCTGTAATAATGAGGATGGCCGAAGCTAATGCAAACCAAGGCCAAAGAGGGATACCTGATTGAGCTTTGACTTGGTTGACAGACAAGTCTGCCGGCACCGAAGAGGAGTTTCCAACGAGAGCTTCAGTTAATTCATTCTGATTGATCACCTCAGGCATGGATTCAACAAGGGGATGCACAACTTCAATCCTTTTTTCACCCATTTGAAAAAGCCCAAGGTTTTGAGTATCCACAGGGTTGTCCCCGATCTCTAATGCCTCTCCTGCCTGCAAACGGATAGCTCCTCCAAGGCTCTCTTGCTTTTGATTGAGGGCACACAACTCAACAAGTAAAGGAAGAAAAGAGTTACGCATAGGCAGGTCTGTCCATTGGGGAAACATGCGAAAAGTAAAAAAGATCAGCCTTCCACCACTGGGAAATGAACGAACTAAAACCAAGGGTTTGCCAGAACGATCCCGCAAAGGAACTTCCAGGCTCTCATCTTCTTGAACAGTTATAAATTGTTTAATTTGGGAAAGATACAAGTCCCGGGCGGAATCACCTGAGAATACCCTCGATAATTCACTTTTCTCCGCCAGCACTTCAAAGCGAAAAGGGTCGATCCCCGGTATAGTCTGGTTAATCCCGCCAAAAGTAAAACTGAGCATTCCTGATTCTTTAAAAACTTGGTTCATTGCTACAAATGAATCATCTGGGGGGGTAATTAGTACAGTTCCCCCGCCCTGCAAGTGAGAATCCAAAGGGATGGATAAGTCCTCATCTTCAAACCATCTGGACAGGCCAAGAACCAGGAGTAATTCAAGGGGTGGTCCGGTTATTCCCATCCGCACTTCATTGGCCCTTTCTTTATTTTCCTGCCAACGAATCCAAGTGCCATCACCGGCACTTTCCATGGCCGCCTGAAGAAATTGTTGCTCCAAGGAATCAGAATCCTTCGGGCTAGGATTTTTCCAAAAACCAAAAGATCGTGGTAAGGGTGGAAGAACCCATAACGATTGATTATCGTCCAAAGCATAAGCATCTGCCTGGTCAATACTTACTGATGCTTGAGCAAAATCTTGAGCCGGTAAAATAAATTGAACTTGTTGCGAGCCCAAAGGAGGAAGAGAGGTTTCAATCGTCTGCCTGACAGCACCACCAGCAAAAATGGAAACATTTATATCCGATCGTTGATCTTCCCAATTTCGCAAAGCCGTCCAAACCCGGACTTTTTCAGTACCCAAAGGAGCAACCCGGGCATCCACGATTGATCGATTAAAGGATCGAGTTGACCAGGGGGCTTCACCATGTCCAACTGGGAGCAATTCAATAGTAATTCCGGCCTCTCCGAACGATCCAGCCATGTCCTGCCAGGAAGATTTTTGAAAGTCACTAACGCAGACAACTTTTTTCAAACCTGCCTGCGGTGAAAACAAATCCGCTGACCGATCGATCAAATTTTGAATCCCAAGGGCTGATGACTGGGGGGTTAATTCCTCAATGGCCTTGAGCAGTTCTTCCTTTTTTGTTCCCACAGCCCACTCGGTTAAAGCACCCTTTTGAGTAGCCAATAAACCAAATGTTTCATCGGCTGAATTTTGTAAACGGACGCCGACTTCTTCAATCATTTCATCCCATGCTCCCCAACCTGACATACTCGGGCTACAATCGATAACAAAGATTGATTGGCTGGACCCCGAAGATAACGGGTTTTCCAAATCAGGCTCTTGCCAGTACGGATCCGCAAGCAGGAGGGCCAACAGGACAAAGAGTAAAATGCGTAGAATAAGGAGTAACCAGTCACTGGGTTTACGACGACCTGTCCTGGGAATACTTGAAGAACGAAGAAAACGGAGACTTGAGAAGGATACTTTATGAGCAATCCTCTGGTAGGCTAAATGGGCAATAATTGGCAGTGCTATGGCGAGGCCAGTCCACAAAGCAAGAGGCTGTCCAAATTCCATCATTTATTCATCCCCCGCATACCAAGAAATTTGCGGATGCCATGACCCAGATCGTCGTGGGTACGTAAGGTAGAAAATTCAGAACCCGTTCCAGCGAAAATCCCACTGAGCTTTTCCAAATGATTGCTCATACTCAATTGATAATCTCCACGGATACGATCAGGAGATACGGAAACTTCTCCCTGCCCTTCAAGTTCAACAAAACGAACGGCCTCAGCATCGGGAAGTTTTTCCTCAAGCGGGTCAAGAACCTGTAAGCAGATACACTCATAACGGGGAGAACGGGCAAAACTCAAACGATCACGCAGCTTAGCCTCATTTTCTAAAAAATCTGAGATAACCACCACGGTGGCGTGCATCGGAAGTTTGCTTTTGAATTTGTCCCAGGCTGGATCGCCCACATCCAACCCACTCGGACTCATTCCGCCAATACAGGCAAGTAGGCTTTTAAAACTTTCTTTCCCCCCGGATGGGAACATCCATTGCATCGAATCCTCAGACCCACCAAACAGTCCGATCCGGTCACCCTGACGCTGGGCTAAATATGCCATACATGCGGCAAGCATTTGAGCATATCGGAACTTGGAACAGGGAGATCCCTCGCCTTGGTAACTCATGGAGGCACTGCCATCTAAAACGATAAAGAGGTTGGCGTTGGCACTTTCCTGGTAAGATTTGGAGACCAATTCACCCAGCTTACCATAAACCTTCCAGTCCACATTCTTTAAATCCTCACCGGCCTCATAGGAACGATATTGAAAAAACTCATTCCCCTGCCCCTGTCGCCTACTTCGGTGTAAACCAAAAAAGTTTCCCTCTACCACTACCTTTGCAAGCAGGAATAGATCATCAATCCTCGAAAGATGAACCGGATCAAGCAGCGGATTCTCCGAAGATTTAATCACGTGGAGAAAATGTGGTTAAGAATGAGGGCTGGTTTATTTATTCGGATACCTGGTCGAGCAAACGGTCGATCAGGTCATCTGAGCTTAAACCTTCAGACTCAGCCAGAAAACTCGGAAGAATACGATGGCGCAGAGCCGACTTGGCCATGGCCCGGATATCTTCGCGAGAAGCATTGGGACGACCGTTAAGTAAGGCACGTGCCTTCGCCGAAAGGACCAAAGCCTGAGAACCACGGGAACCCGCACCCCATTTGATTCTTTCTGCAATCCAAGGATCGCATCCAGTTTCTCCCGGACGGGAAGCGGAAACCAGTCGCACGGCGTAAGAAACCACGCTTTCAGGGGCGGGCACTTGTCTGGTAAGGTATTGCAAAGTTTCAATTTCAGGACCGGAAAGTACCGCTTGAGGCAATGGACGTTCCGATCCGGTGGTATCTCCAACCATCCGTATTTCGTCTGCTTCCGGAAGGTATTGAATAACTGGGTTCAACAAAAAGCGATCAAGCTGAGCCTCCGGCAAAGGATAAGTGCCTTCCAATTCGATAGGGTTTTGAGTGGCGAGTACGAAAAAAGGGCTTTCTAGAGAACGAGTTTCTCCTGCAACCGTAACCTGTCTCTCTTCCATTGCCTCGAGCAAGGCAGCCTGAGTCTTTGGCGGAGTACGGTTGATTTCATCCGCTAATACAACTTGAGAAAAGATCGGGCCGGGAACGAAACGAAAGGACAGTTTGCCACTGCTTGCATCTTCATCAACCACTTCCGAGCCAACCACATCAGCTGGCATAAGGTCGGGAGTAAATTGAATTCGTTTAAATCCAAGTGTCAGGCAATTGGCCACAGTTTTGACCAATAAGGTTTTGCCCAATCCAGGAATACCTGTGAGCAGGCAATGTCCGCGTGCCAACAAAGAGATGAGCAACTGCTCGATTACCTCGTCTTGGCCAACAACCGCCTTGCGAATCTCCCCCAGCAAGCGTTCGCGCGTTTCCGATAATTTGTCCAAGGCTTCCTGAGCCGCTGTGTCTGTGGTCATGTATATTTATCTATTACAATTGTTAGTTATGGGCAATTTATCGTTCCACCACCTCTTGTCCATCCTCACAACCTAAAAGTCCTCAGAAGAGGAGGATATTTTCGGTCAGTTCTGACCGGTGATCGTGAGCAATCTTTCCCATTCCTCTGTAAAGCGGCGCAGATGCGGACGATTTTGCGCGCTTTCAGACTCGAGCAATTCACGAACCAGGTTTTGCTCCTCATTGTATTCTTCCGGTGTGAGTAAACCAGAAAAGTGAGCAACTCTTGCCCAAAGTAAATGGGTCGTAAAAGCATCAAATTCATTATAGGCCACAATCTCATCCAATTTGCCTTCCAACCATATTTGAGCAACGGAGTCTCCGCTAACTTCCATCTTTCCTGGTATCCCGCTTAGAGTTGCTGCCTGATGTAAAGTCGGACGATCCCTGAATTGCCCCATCGCATCTGCCAGATCGATGTTGTAATCAGAATTGCGGGCATCAAAATAATCAACCCCATCCCAGGGCTTATTGGGGCGATCAGAAAAACCAAAACCAGGAAGCCCGTGAACAATTGATCGCTGTACCAGTATAGGGACATCAGCCTGTGCGGAATTATAACCGACCAACTGGGGCTTTCTACGACCGACTGATTTGAGAAAACTTGTGAGGATGGTTTTTTCGTCTGATTTCCCTGGATCTGTGGGATCAACAGGTAAAGAAATAAGTTTTAACGAAGGACGACCTCCTGGTGCCCGTTCCCGAAGAATACCCGCCAAGGAAACCACCCGACATAAAATGGTCTTAAGGTAGGGTTGAAAGTCTGCGGCATCTCCCTCTTTTCGTGCACTCGACCACAACGCTTCAAAGGATTCTTCAGCTTGTGGACCCGGTTCTTCAACAGGCTTGGAATTGTGTAAAATTTCTGCTGACTTGGGATCGGGAATCCATTCGACATCAAAAGAAAATACACTGTCCGATATTTTTTTGAGCATTGTGAATTAAGGCATTAAAAATCCAATTCGACCTCGAGATCGAGTTGTTCTAATTTTTCTTTGAGAAACTTGGTCGCGTGGTGGTAACCGGGAGGCAAAGTTACGATCTCTGGGGTACCCACATCAACAAGAAGAGTGTGTTCAAAATGAGCTGAGGGCAATTTATCTTCCGCCAATGCAGTCCATCCATCTTTGGCCATACGAATGCCTGGATTTTTTGTGTTTACCATAGGTTCGACACAAATGGCCATTCCCTTGCGCAGTTGCGGACCGGTTCCCGCTTTTCCAAAGTTCGGAATTTGGGGATCTTCATGTAGGGTACGCCCAACCCCGTGACCGACAAAGTTGGTAATGATGGCAAAGCCTTGGTCACGCACATGCTGCTGTACCCCGGAGGAGATATCTCCCACCCGGTTTTTATGCAGCGCATTGATTAAACCTAGGTATAAGGACTGCTCAGTTACCCGAAGCAAACGAGCCACCTCAGCAGTGACTTCACCCACGGGAACTGTCCGGCAATTATCTCCAATAAATCCATCCTGCTTCACACAAACATCAACTGATAAAACGTCTCCCTCCTGAAGAATACATTCTTTAATACCGATGCCATGCACAACCTCTTCATTTACGGATAAGCATGTGTGTGATGGAAAGATGCGATGACCTGAACGATATCCCTTGCAGGCACTCTTCACTCCAAGTTCCTCCATGATTTCACCTCCAGCTTCATCAATTTCCCAAGTGCTCATACCGGGCTTGACCAGTTCGCATAATCGGTCCAGAACCTCGGCTGCGGAACGACCTACTTTACGCATGCGCTCTTTTTCCTTAAAATTTTTACAAATCACTTTTTATTAGCATTTACATAGCCTTCTTTTCAGCAATCCAAAAAATATATTCTCTTTACATAGACTAATGTTTATCAAAATCTCTGTAGCAAGTTGCCATCCTTTTCTTACATCTAAAAATGGAAAGTACCCCAAGCAATATGAGAAATTCTAAAATCATCTTTTTTTTTATTTTACTAAGTGGCATGATTTCTCGATATAGTCATGGAGAAGAACTTACTCTTTACATTGGCACAGGAGGAAAAAAGGCAGAAGGTATTTACCGTACTAGTTTCAATGAACAAACGGGGCGGTTCTCAGATGTCTCTTTGGCTGCCAAAATTAATGCCCCAGGCTTTCTTACAGCACACCCAAGTCTAAATTGTTTGTATGCAGTAGCCCGATGGAAAAACCAGGCTGGTGTGGTTGGATACAAGATCGGAAAAGATCAAAAACTTGAGGAATTTACCCGCAAGGTCTGCCCGGATGGTATGGGGTGCCACCTCGCGGTCCATCCGAGTGGGAAATTTTTACTTACTACCCAATACGGGGGAGGTTCGGTTGGTTTTTTTCCTCTCAATGAAAAGGGTGAGTTAAATAAGCCAACTATCTTTGAACACAGCGGTGGCTCTAAGGTATTTGGAACCCGTCAAGATTCTCCCCATCCTCACTGGTGTGGATACTCTCCCTGCGGAAAATTCGCCCTTATCCCCGATCTTGGCCTCGATCAAATCGTTCTTTACCGAATTGATTTAGAAGAGATTAAAATGTCTCCACACAGAATTGCACGAAGTCGAACTGGGGGAGGTCCAAGACACATGAGGTTTTCCACAAATGAGAAATGGATTTATTTGCTTAATGAATTAAGCCTATCGGTTGAGGTTTTTTCCTGGGACTCCAAATTGGGAGAAGCAAAATGTATAAGCGAGTCCCCCACCCTTACAGAACCTGAAAAAATAGGTGAAAGCTTTAATTCGGCCGCGGAAATTTTGGCACATCCATCAGGCAAGTGGATTTATTCCTCTAATCGGGGACACGATTCCGTGACCGTTTTTTCAACAAACCCGGACGGTTCCTTGAAGGTTTTACAAAAACAACCCATACGAGGAGCATTCCCCAGAAATATTAACTTAACTCCAAGTGGAAACTGGTTATTGGCGGCCGGACAAGATTCCAACACCATAACGGCTCATCGTGTCGACCCTGTAAGTGGCAAGCTGACTTACCAAAGAGGTTCCATAATTAATGTACCCCAGCCCATTTGTTTATTTTTTCTAAAAAAGTAGACCTTACAGTAGCTTAGTTTGCTCCGTCACCGAATCCGCTTACAGCTTAACCAACACCGGTCGATTTTACGAAACTTTCCCTAGTAAAAAGGCAAAGCAGCCAGCTTTGCTAGACTCTTTTCTACCTAGAATATAAGTGACAACAAATTACTTGGAACTGCGACCAGATGGAAATTTTTGGGCTTTTATCACTGCCTCTGTTTCCGCGAGCAATTTTTTTCTTTGTTCTAAATTTGATAAGCTTGCCGCCCAGTTCAATGCCCCTTGGGGATCCGACTTTCTAATCTGCCGGACCAAAGCCTCAATCGCCGGATCCGCATCAGTTCCTTCAGGAAATTGATTAATCCATTCGGCGGTGGCAGTAGGGTCTTTTCGCGACCAAACTTTTGCAACCTCTTGCATCGCCACTTTCCTGGAATCTCCTTCGGGCATCTGCAGGACCCATTCTCCAGCATCACTAGGGTTCTGCCTCGCCATCTCGCGAGAAACATCTTCACTAACTGCCGATTTTATCGAGGAGTCCTCCATCGAGTCCACCCACTCGACTGCACGGGAAATGTTTGATCTAGCCACTTTTTCTCCCAGTTCTCCATAAGCAAATTCCTGCAATGAACCTTCAGGCAAATGTTCCGCCCAGTGCAGGGCAACCTCTTCTCCCTGATTCCAAACCTTTTCGAATAAGATATGGGCAGACCTTCCCCTGACACGTCCATAAGGCAGCTCAGTCATTAAATCAGTGGCCCGGGGTAAACTTGATTCTGATAGTCCATTAATAATCCCTATAAAATAGGGGTTTTCTTCGCCCTCAAAGTTTTCCTTCGCCCAAGTAATTGCAGCATCAGCATCCTCACGGGACCAAGAATCCATGATCGAACCGCTCGCAACATGCTTGTCCCAATGTTCCTGCTTCTGACTCCAAGTCAGTGCAGCCTCAGGGTCTACTTTGCCCCAGGCGAAAGCGAGGATTTTTAACTCGCTGAATCGACCGGGCCCTCCGGGTAATGATTCGTAGGCCTGCAGTGCCGTTTGAATGGCACCAGCATTTGGCTCTTTGAGCAATTCAACAAATGCTTCCAACCTTTCAAGTGGATGGCTGGACCCCAACTTACTAGCTAACGAACGATTCTTTAACGGTTCAATTACTTCTTCACTAATTCCTTTTTCAATTTCAGATGCTGCAGCCACAACGGCGATTTCCATTGGCCGAGCAGTGCTGTCCTTAACAGGCAAAACAAAATTATTTTTTTGAGGTAGAGTGGATTTCTCCAAGTTTCCATCCAAAGAAGCAACGAATGAATTATTGGACTGAACAGAATCGTGTTCTAATCCCATCCAATAGGCACTAATTACAGTTAAGATCCAAATTGCAGTGGCTAAGGCTTTATTCATTTAATTTAAATCCTAATCAGATGATGAGTTCAGCCAAATTATTCGGATTAACATGAGCCAAGATAAAACAAAGCCCATCCCGCCGAAAGGAGTAACCCTGACCAACCAGTTAGGTCCTCCAAAAACCCAAAGATAAATACTCATACAAAAAAGGATAATCGATAACAAAAGCGTCTTCCACAGATAAGCGGGCAGTCGAAGTTTTGGAATATACAGGGTTAGGCCCAAAATAACCAAAAGTAAGGAATGCAGCATTTGAAAATCCACCGCATTTCCATAAGCAATCCGCATTTTTGGGGTGGTCAAAAAAACTTGCTCCAATCCATGAGCCCCGTAAGCAGCCAATAAAACCGAGGATGAGCCAAAAATTGCACCTGAGAAAAGTGGCCAATTTATCTGCATAATGGGCCTACAAATTCATCCCGAATTTTGCCAAAACCTTAGTCATGACAACATAGAGGAAACCTGTTAGAGCTATACCCGCAGACAAGGCGACAGGAAAAGAGACTCCTTTGCGCATCATCCATGGCATAAGTAGGAACATGGGGAGAGAGGGAAGCACATACCAAAATGTGCCCTCCGCATGATCAGCAATCCGTGAAACCTCTTTTGTTTCTGCGTACATCCAAATCATACCAAGAACAGAAATTAAGGGCAAAGACGCGATTAAACTACCAAGCAAAGGTAGCTTTTTGGATATCTCAGAAATCACAACAATGATGCCTGCGGATATTAGTAGTTTACATAAATACCAAACCATACTCATAAATTCCCAAAGAATATCAGAAAAGACCAACCCAAAACAAAATCTTTAAAAATGATATGAATTAGTAGTTCAATTCCGA
>NZ_CAXLML010000036.1:0-5950 GCF_964187505.1 Candidatus Chordibacter forsetii | reverse complement strand
CGGGAAGCCTTTACTGTGTTACTTGTATTGCAGGGATTCTTTCTAATGTTTCTGGGTACAGGAAGAGTGGCATCGGTAACGGCGGAGGAAAAAGAAGCGGGCTTGCTTGACTACCAAAGAATGACTCCGATGAACCCGTTTTCGAAAATTCTTGGATATTTATTCGGTCTGCCTGCCCGGGAATATTTCATGTTCCTGATCACCCTGCCCTTTCTTCTGCACTGCATGGTGGTCGGTAAAATTCCATTGCTTAACCTCTTTCAACTCTACGCAGTTTTTTTCTGCTCAGTTATTCTTTACCACCTTACTGCCCATGTTATCGGATTGGTGGTGCCGAAACCGCGGGCAGCTTCATGGGTAGCCCGCCTTGCCGTGCTCGGACTGTATGTTTTTCTTCCCGTGCTCGGACAGGCAGGTATCTCCTTCCTTTCTTTTCTTACGATACTTCCCACTTATTTCGGTAAAATTGTTCCCCACCTTCTCGCCGAAGGCAACCAAACCCTTGGACGCTTTGAAAGACAAGTCGTGGATTTTTGGGAGAAAATTCCCTTTTTCACCTACGAGGTTTCTCCAACCACCTTTACCTTTGTAATGCAGGGGTTGATCCTTCTTGCTCTCTTTGCCACAGCCTACCGGAAATGGCGGCTCGATTCGCTTCCCGCATTTTCCAAGCCCATGGCAATTGGTCTGTTTGGCATTTTACAAATTCTTTTGCTCGGTTCGCTTTGGCCTTTTTTCTCACAGGGAGAAGCTAGTGGACTGCTCGGTCAGAGCCTTCAGCTTGATCCCACAAAGGCCGGACTTCCCAATCAGTTAAAAAACGACTCTCTGCCTGCCATCTCCATGATCGTGGTCCAATCAACCTACTTTCTCCTTAACCTGGCATCTCTTTTATTATTAATCAATGTATGTTGCCCGGATCCGCACCGTCAACTCAAGGGCAGACAACGTTCGGGAAAATTGGGAATGAGCCGCATTCCTGCGCTTGCAGACGAAGCACCCGGAGGCTTGTTTGTCTGCGTGCTTGTCTGTATCTCCACCGTGGTTTATTCAGTGCTACACTTGCTGGCGGTAAGTTCAGAAACCGTGCAGTCGGTTGCACCTTCTGCCCTATCAGTCCTTCTGCCTGGACTGGTTTTACTTTTTACCGCACTTGCTTTACGGGCAGCACGGGAACAATGGTTTAATTTAGGATTTTGGGGGTTTGTAGGTTTACTATGGCTGACACCCATGCTTGCCTGCCTCGTTCTGGCAGTGGATGATTTCCTCGGAAATTCTCAACTCATGCTAAATATCGCCTCCCTTTCTCCCCTTACATTTTTTCCCCAGTTGATGGTTTTTCTCGCTCCCGATATATTTCCCAACCCAAACCCATTGATTAATCTTTCCACATCCATCAAGATCGGCGTTATTATCAGTGCAATACTTGCCATCTTTCTTTCCATCACTCTCTTTCGTACATTAAAGAAATAATGTTCTCATCTATCCGTAACCTCCGCATCCTGGGAAATGTTGAGGGTGTATCCTATTTAATTCTTCTTGGTATTGCCATGCCCCTAAAATATTGGTGGGGAATTCCTCTGGCCGTGAAAGTTGTAGGGATGACCCACGGCATTCTCTTTGTCGCCTATTGCCTTTTGCTCGCCATATCCATGAAAAAACATGCCTGGTCTTTTCTCTTCGGCCTTTACCTTTTCGTTGCGACTTTAATTCCCTTTGGCACTTTTATAACCGATCGAAAGCTTAAAGGATTCTCTAAAAACTAGACAAGCAAACGGAAGAAAAAAGTCTGTTTTGTTGGATTGTAAAAATCAGGTAATTCTTCAGTCTATGGCTCATGTTCTCCTTGGGTCAGCTACCGCTCAAATCCAATCTTTTCCTGTCACCTCTTGCAGGATACACCAACCTGCCCTTCCGTTTGGTCATCCGCGAAATTGGCGGGGTTGATCTTTGCACCACAGATCTTGTAAACGCCCGATCCCTCATTGAACAGAACCCCAAAGCACTCAAATTAATTGAAACGAATAAGCAGGATAACCCCCTGTCCGTTCAATTATTTGGTGGCGTCAAAGAGGAAATGAGAGATGCCGCGGTGATGCTTGTTGAAAAAGGGATCGATTCCATCGATGTCAACATGGGCTGCCCCGTACCAAAGGTTACCAAAACCGGAGGCGGAGCCAGTATGATGACGGAGCTGCCCAAAACTCAGGAATTGATCCGTACCATGGTCGAAGCAGTGCCCGTACCGATTACCGCAAAGATGCGATTAGGTTGGGACGATCAAAACCTCACCGCTCCAAACCTTGCCCGTGCCTTGGAAGATGCCGGGGTGGCAGCCATTTTCGTTCATGGTAGAACCAGAGCACAAGGGTTTGACGGTGTGGTTAACCTGGAAGGTATTCGTAAAGTGGTAGAAGCAGTCGACAAGATCCCAGTCATTGGGAATGGGGATATTACCACCCCTGATGCCGCCAAGCACATGATTGAACAAACCGGGTGTCATGGAATTTCCGCTGGCCGGGGAGCCTTCTACAACCCCTGGATTTTTCTCCACACCCAGAAATATTTAGAAACAGGAGTCCTACCCTCTGAGCCTAGTTTTGATGAAAGAATACGGGTCATGCGCAGGCATTACGATCTGATGGTAGAAGTATTTGGCGAGGATCGTGGATCTCTCCAGTTTCGTAAAGTTGCTCCGTGGTATTCCAAGCGATTTGGCCCAGTCAAGCCATTCAATAACGCCGTGGTCAGGATCAGTTCAAGATCAGACTTCGAGAGGGTTTTAACCGATTACTTGGAATGGAGAAAGAAATTCACCGATGACTCAGGGGAACTGCTTGATCGCTATCAAATGCCTCCGATGATTGCCTCTTTTATGGAAGAGGAAGTCGCACACCAAGCAAAGCAGAGAAAAGAAATTGCTGTACCCAAAGGACCCATAGAAGTCTGGTAAGAAGAATGCGCTAGGCACGGTTCCAGGGCATTTTAGCTATAATCATTCCCATTCCACAGGTATCTGTAACCCCTGCAAAAACTAAACCTGCACCGACAAAGGCTGACAATCCATAACCAGCTGGATTGTAGAAATGTCCGACCACCGCTCCAATGACCACCAGAGCACCCGCGGCAATTCGTACCTGTCTCTCCAAAGACATGGCCTTTTTCCCGGCAATGACTGGAAGTCCGGCACCATCCCAGGCGGAGGTTCCGCCCTCCACATTGACCACCCTCTCAAAACCAGCCGATTCCAGTTTCTGACATACTTTCATCGAACGCCCGCCTGACTGGCAAATGACATGAATTTCCTGATCCTTTGAAAAAGGAAAGTTGCCGATATCCAGGGATTCCATCGGATGACTCTGAGCGGATTCGGCGTGGAGGGAGCCATACTCCGCGGGTGTGCGCACATCGATCAGCGGAATCGATGAGTTTGCCTGGCGTTCATGGTGGGATTGTTCAACAGTGAGGTTTTTCATAAGTTTTGTTTTCTTTTAAGAGTTATAATTAGGAAAATTTTTCCCGCATGCAGGCAAGGATGGCGTGCACCTGGGACTCGCAGATCTGATAGTAGGTCTTTTGCCCTTCCTTCTCGACCGACAACATCCCACACCGCTGCATCAAGCGTAGGTGCTCGGAGGCAACATGACTGCGAATGGAGCATTCCTTGGCCAACTCCCCCACCGTCCAACGATTTGACTCGAGCAGGAAAAGAATTTTCAGGCGCATGGGATGAGCCAGGGCCCGCAGGCACTCAGCCGCCTGGGCGAGTGAATCGAGATCAGGAATGGGATCAACCTCTGTTTTCTTAGCGGCCATTGTCATCTGGCACCCGCAAGGGAATGAATGGGTATGGAAGAGCGGATTGCTCCCAGAGCACACTGAACATCCGTTCGTCCTTGGCGGGCAAGAAAGGTAGCCATCCCTGCTGCTCGTAATCCGGACTGACAATGCACAACCAGTGGTTTTTCGGGAATCTCCGTATGGGCTGAAAGAATGCGTGCATGAGGAAAGTGCAAACTGCCATCAAGGAACCCCTGCAAACGCTCGGTTGCCTTGCGCACATCAATGACCGCCCGCCCATCAAGCGGGGCATCTCCTGACAGGCGGTCCGCTGGGTAGGAAGGAATGGACCGGAGCATAGTGCCTGGCAGTTCCTTCAGGGTTTCCGGAACCACAAAACCAACAACCTGGTCGAAACCGATGTATCGTAAAGCACGCTGCATGTGCTTCGCATCATCCGCACTTTGGGCCACAAGCAGTAACTCTTCAGCCGGTTCAAAAAAGCTGCCCGCGAAATCAGAAAAGAAATTGCGGGCAATGAACTGGGAGCCGATCAGGTGGGAGGACAAGGCATCCTCCACCGCACGTGTATCCACGGTGACCCAGGAACTTGCTGATAAACCAGCCTGTAAATCCGAGGCGGAAAACTCTTTCAGTGCCACTTCAGGGCCGAGCGGAACCGGGCCGGCACGGTTCAGAGATTTCATCCGGGCGAAGTATGCAGGTGGTTCCGGCTGGCCATCGAGAATAAAGGATACGAAACCATCCTCATTACCCTTCAAGGCAAGTTTAAAGGCATGATTAAACCGGCGTTCATAGCCTAGAGTGGATGAGGGAACCGCGCCCAGTGCCTTACCGCAGGAACTGCCAGCTCCATGCCCGGGCAATACCTGCAGGTGGTCAGGTAAATCCGCGATCCGGTTAAGGCTCTTAAAAAGAGCCCGAGCCCCATCCTCCTGTGTACCGGAAAGACCAGCCGCCTGCTCCAGAAGATCGGGCCGACCGGCATCGCCCACGAAAAGAAAATCTCCACTGAACAAAGCAACCGGCTCATCTGCTCCCCCTCCCTGATCTGTAAGCAGAAAGGAAAGATGTTCGGGGGTATGGCCGGGGGTATGCAACACCTCGACCAGCAGGTTGCCCACCTTAAATGAATTCCCTTGGCGAAGTGGGCGATAACTAGGCAAACCCAGAGCCCATTCGCTCCGCCAGAAATCCCCACCTTCCGCGGAAAGGTAGAGAGACGCCGAAGGGTCTAACCGCGAAAACTCAAAGGTACCACTGACGAAATCCGCATGAATATGCGTTTCCGCAACGGCAGTAATTCTAAGATCTTCGGATTGGGCAATTTCGAGGTATGGCCCAATATCACGCAACGGATCGATCAGCAGGGCTTCGCCAGTCTTCTGACATCCGACCAGGTAGGCGTACTGAGCAAGATCATGATTAGCTATTTGCTTTAGGTACATTTATATATCGTTATTTCACGATGTTACGATTGTCAAATTTTTTTGATCACTCAAACGCATCGATCAACAGACACAAATCGTCTTGTTCATCGAAAGGGAATGTCACATCTTCAGGAATGCCCAGGCTGCCCAGAAGTTTGTTAAAATTCATTCCCCGATCCGTTCCTCCGATCATTCTTGTGGGAATTACCGGCAGTTCGGTTGCGGTGTTGTTTCACCATTCCATTCACTTCGTTCACCACAAGATTTGGACGCCGCTAGCGGCGGGACCCTTGGAAAACTTTGCCGCCATCGGATTTATTGTGCTCACCTTGGTGGGGCTCCTCAATGGATGGTTATTGACCCAGTTTGCCCCGGAGGCCGCGGGCAGTGGCATTCCCCAGTTAAAAACCGCATACCGGCAGAACTATGGCCTCGTCTCCTTTCGGATCGTTTGGGTGAAATTCATTGCTGCCACTCTCAGTGTGGGAGGTGGCTTAAGCCTCGGGCGGGAAGGCCCCTCGGTCCAACTGGCCGGAGGACTGGCCTCGGTCATCGGTCAAAAGTTCAGGCTCTCCAACTTCCGCATCCGCACCCTCTCTGCCTGCGGAGCCGCCGCCGGACTGGCCGCTGCCTTTAATGCCCCCATCGCTGCGGTGGCATTTGTGCTTGAGGAAATTATTGAGGATTTAAATAGCCGCACCATTGGCCCCATCCTGCTC
>NZ_CAXLML010000035.1:0-12061 GCF_964187505.1 Candidatus Chordibacter forsetii | reverse complement strand
TGGGCTCTCAAAAGAACAAAAAACTATGGTTCTCCCAAGTTTGATGAAAAAGAGCTCGCAGTCTCGAACACCTCAATATCAGAAGATGGCAAGACACTGAGGATTGAAATACCGGATATTGCACCCTGTTGGCAAATGTCCATCCGCTATGAATTCCTTGGAGAAAACGGAAGAAAAATTGCCGGTGAAATACAAAATACCATTCATTCGTTAGGAGACTCCTAATTAATGAAGGTTTTTTTCTGCATCGCCTTTCTTTTGAACTGTTTGGCAGTTGCGGATACCGGAGCTAACCACACTCCCTTTTGGCTATCGAAGAAGATGGTGGATGAGCCCGTTCTTTTTATTGGAGATGAAGGCAACCGCAGTGGTCGCCTCATCTTCACCCCAGCCTCCATGCCTGTCCTAACCCGGGCAGGAGACTCATTTGTTTACGAAGCGGGGAAAGATTACACATGGGAAAAAGGCAGTCGTACAATCAGACTGACGGATCATTCCAGAATTCCATCCAAGACAGCTCAGGAGATGAGGCCTGGACCAGGCAAGCCAAGAAGCCTGGGTGGTGTCTTGCACGGTGAAGGCAGGTTTTTTCATGACCTGCAAACCCTGGTCAGTTATTCTCACAATCAATCGTGGCCTGATTTGGTACAACCGGGTTCAGCCACCCTGCCCCGCTCTCTGGAAAAATTAAATTCTTCTCAATCCTTCAAGGTGGTGACCCTGGGAGATAGTATCACCGAGGGGTACAACGCTTCCGGGTTTGCCAAGACGCAGGCACCTCGTAACCAACCGTCATATGCAGAAGGGTTTGCCCGCTTGCTCGACGAAACCTTCCCTGCACAAGTGACCTTGAGCAATCTCGGAGTGGCGGGCCGTACCGCCGTTTGGGGGTTGAAACAACTGGACCGGGTGATCGCAGAAAAACCTGACCTGGTCATTATTGCTTTTGGGATGAACGACCCTGTTTCATTCGAACAATTTCAAAGAACAAACCTCGAAATCCTCACCCATTTGCAAAAAGAAATCCCTCAAACGGATATGATCTTTGTTTCGGGCATGAACAATAATCCTGACTGGAGAGACCCCACTAAAATCCCCGGCTTTCGTGAAGCTTTGAAAGACATCATTCGGCCCAATATCATCCTTGCCGATATCACCACTCCGTGGGAAAAATTATTAACCCGTAAAAATTTTTCTGATCTCAGCGGAAATAATGTGAATCACCCCAATGATTTTGGGCATCGATTGTATTCCGAAATACTTTTTTCACTTTTTATTTCGCCCTAAAACCAAGATAAATATTGGGCTTTACGATGCTTTTGTAAAAAAGATGAAAAATATTTTCATTTTTTTTGAACACTTTTCAAGTTAGGGGCGTCTTACCTTATGACTTTCGTCAGTTTGTTTTAGTTTAAGTTTGTGTTTCAAAAGCCCAAGAACACCGCAGAGATGCGGTGTTTTTGTTTGGTCTAATTTTCTGCATACACACTGGTAGATTGATAAACATTATTGCAAAAACCTGTACTGAAGTTCTCACCGGAAATGCCATTCAGGGTCGTAAAATCTGAAGAATTACTGATAAATAAATAACTCATGTTAAGGAAGTTATCTCTATTGATCCATATAATGATCACTTTCCTGCCCTGTTTTTTGTGGTCGGAAGCAACTTCTTCCACTCAGATCGAATTACATCCTAACCACCGTTCAACCAAATCTGCTATTGAACAAGTACAAAAGGTTTTCGGGAAATATTCAATTGAAAGCCCAGGCCTTTTTTCTGGAAACCATCAAGGCTTTGAACACATTCAAATCATCAAAGATGACCAAGTGGAAAGTGCTTTTGTTTTTTATATACATAGAGACCTCGATGGAGACAGGGATAAACAATGGCCTCCACATAAAGCAAGACAACGCAATGAAATCAAGGGATATGTGGGCTCCCCCGATATACTAAAGGCACAAGAGAACCAGTCTTTTCGATACAGGTGGTACTTTCGAATCGATGACGGTTTTCAGATCACCAAAAACTTCTGTCATTTCTTTCAACTCAAACCAGCCGGCTCTGATAATATCAACAATCCTCTGCTTACTCTTTCCGGAGTAGTGGATGGAGGGAAGCCCCAGCTTCAGGTACAGTTATGGGAAGAAAATAGAACCGAAAGACAATTCCTCGCCAATTGGAAAGACTGTCTTGGGAAATGGCTACTTTGTGAATGTAAAATTAAATATGCAAACGAAGGGAATATTTCGTTCTCAATCAGCTCACTTGACCAAAGCATTTCGATTACACGATCCATAAAGATTATGAAAACTTGGCAAAAGGGCTTTTCTTTTGTTCGGCCCAAATGGGGAATTTACAGAAGTTTGGTCATAGATAGAAAAAAAATGAACCAAGAAGATAAAGTATTTATTTCCCGCTTAATGATTGATAGAATCTAAGCAAGCGGGATATTTCCATTGTTTAAGTTTCATGTTTTTGAAAAAAAGTTTTCTTTTTTTCGAACGTTTTCCAAACTTCTCCCGTCTTACCTTATGACTTTTGTCAGTTTGTTTCAGTTTTAGTTTGTTTTTATCAAGAACGCCGTAGTGATACGGCGTTTTTGTTTGGCCTGATTTCAGGACCATTAAAAAAGATTCCACTTTGGCAAAATATCAGCATTGCGAACAGGCATGTGCAGGTTTTTTATGACGGGCTTGATGATCACCCGTACCTTTAGCTCCTTATTTTGTATAACGATTAGTCTCTTTCATAGCGACTTCCTTCATGCAGGCATCCCCACCCCTCCGATGGTCTGGGAAGATTTTGATCCGGACGCGGGTAGTTTCAAAGAGGAAATCATTTACGAAAAGACCGTAAAAGGAATCTATGAAAAGCACGCCTACATTTCCGCTTATGTCAATGAGGTCGAAGTTCGTGTGTTCTGTAAGTACGCAGTCAAGGAAGGGTCAAAAAATGTGCCCGGATTGATGAACACACATGGTTGGATGGGTGGACCATCGATTGATAAGCAATATGTAAATGATGGGTGGGCAGTAATTTCACATGACTATTCGGGCCTCACCAAACGCCCTCATCACACCAAGTATCCCCCAGAACTGGGCCATGGCCACATGGATGCCAAGGAGAAAGGATATACTCTAATTTACGATAAAATGCCTGACGGCAGCCAGACCACCGACCCCAAGGCTACTTCGCATTACCTGTGGAATGCGATCCAGCGCCGCGTGCTCAGTTATTTGCTCACCCAAAAGGAAGTCGATCCATCCCGCATTGGAGCCAAGGGCTACTCTTATGGGGGAACCATCATGTGGAACTTGGCTATGGATAAACGGGTGAAGGCGGTAGTCGCTTACTTTGGCATCGGGTGGATCAATTACTACCGCGACCGGGCGATTTGGAAGTTTGATCAACCGCAAAAAGAAATCCCCCAGACTCCCGGACAAAAGCTCTTCCTTACTGGCCTCGCTCCACAAGCTCATGCCCCATACATTCAAGCCGCCAGTCTTTGGCTCAATGGATCCAACGATCACCACGGGGGGCACGAACGGGGGTGCGACACCTTCAAGGATTTCAAGCCCGGTGTGCCCTGGGACTTCGCCGTTCAGGCACGAGGACATCACAATACCGAAAAATTGGGAGATAACTGCAAAGTATGGCTGGAAAAACATGTCCGGGGAGACTCGCACATTTGGCCGGCCCGCCCTACATCCGAAATCAAACTGGGGCAGGATGGCGTGCCCGAACTTCACCTAAGTCCTGCAAACTCTGAGAAGATTAAGGAGGTACAGGTCTACCAATGCGTAAAAACTGCAAATAACATCGCCCGCTTTTGGAGAGATGTTGAGTCCAAACGGGTTGGTAACCAATGGGTCGCGAAGCTGCCTGTGCTTAACACCAAGGATTACTTGTTTTCATACGCCAATATTCGTTATGAAAATAACACGGTCATATCTTCAGATTTCGAAGCAGTTATACCCTCCGACCTTGGCCGGGCAGTTGCCACGGATCAACCATCCGAGGAATTGCCCGGAGGGGCCAGTCTTTGGAAAGATGCGGCCCCAGCTGAAGGGGTTGGCGGCATTCAGGGGTTTCGCCCACTTAACAAACACCATGGAACCTCCAGTTCTCAGTTTGGTGACCCCAAATGGAAAGCTCCCAAGGGTGCGAATCTCGAATTTATGTTTTATTGCACCCAACCCCAAAGCCTAACTCTGAGCACAAACACACGGCACGCATCTGATATCGAGATTACCGCTTCCAATGACTGGCAGAGCATGGCCCTCACCCCCGGCCTACTCACCAATGTCCATGGAACAAAGTTGAAGGATTGGTCAGAGGTCGGAACCATCAGCCTCAAACCCAAATCTGGGGCAGATATTACCAAGGTGGTATTTGCCAATTTTAAATGGAAAAAGGATTAGGGCCTGATCAGATAAGACTCTGGCCAAACCAAATTAACTCCTGGGTGGCGGCCTAAAAAGATCATCGCCCTATCTTTGGGAACTTGAAAGAATTGCTTTCGAAATCATGCCAAAACCGAAAATAGCAGTGACCATGGGCGACCCAGCAGGAGTCGGTCCAGAGATCTGCCTGGATCTGTTAAACGCTCCTGAAATTTTAGATAGATGCCAACCCGTAATCTTTGGAGATCTCACAATCTTGCAAGCATGTGCCCACCAAACGGGCAAGCCACTGAATTGTTCTGCTATACAGTTGGAAGAAATTACCGATTCCTCACCATCTGGAATCATTGATTTATCTATTCTTAAACCCAACGAACTCAATCCCGGCATAGCCGAAGCCCATACCGGGCGGGCAACTTATGAATACGTAGTATCCGCAATCGATGCCTGTCTCGCCGGTAGAGTCGACGCCGTGGTGACCTGTCCAGCAAACAAGGAGGCCATGCAGGCAGCAGGCATCACCCAGCCCGGACATACCGAAATTTTTGCCGAGCGTACGGGCACCACTGATTTTTGCATGGCTTTCTTTTCAGAAACGATAAGTTGCTCTCTGGTAACTGTACATGTCGGCTACCATCAAGTGCCCGGTCTGCTCTCCGTTGAACGGATCAACCAAGTCATTTCCCTTACCCGTGAAACCCACCGCAGTCTCTTGGGACGGGAACCTAAATTGGCAGTTTGCGGACTGAACCCCCATGCCGGCGAGAATGGACTCTTTGGACAGGGCGAGGAGGAAGCAATCATTATCCCTGCGATCGAACGGGCTCGCGCCCAAGGGGCCGATATCGTGGGTCCCCTACCCCCTGATACCGCGTTTACCCCCTCTCGAAGACAAATAGTGGACGCCTATATTTGCATGTACCACGATCAGGCCTTAATACCGGTAAAAGCACTCGCATTTGATCAGGCCGTCAATGTTACCCTCGGGCTGCCCATCATCCGTACATCCGTTGACCATGGCACCGCTCTTGACATTGCTTGGCAGGGAAAAGCCGACCCGAACAGCCTGAAAGCAGCAGTACGGTTGGCCGCTCGAATGTCCGGCGAAAAAGAATGATTAGAACGGCCTTGCTTGGCTTTACTTTAGGCCACCTGGTTTTTTTTGCACAAGCAGATACGCCTTACTTGAATCACTCTCCTGTTCAAAGAGTTGAACTAATGGGAGGGAAGATATTTTTAAAGAAAGCAAAGGTTTCAGAAATTATTCTCCAAGACACGGATGTGCCCCGTAGGTTTTTCTTTCAACTGGGAGACCTCAGCGAACTGACCGACCTTTCTTTGGAAAACTGTCGCATTGAACCAAACAACATAGTTGCTATCTCCAACCTACCCAAGCTGGAATGGCTCAACCTCTACCGCACCCCTTTGGGTGAACAAGAGGTAAAGTTGCTCTCCAAGTCCAGCAGTATTGTTCTCCTGCCTCTTGGAAAAGTTGGAGTTACCAATCGTGGGTTGGAGAATCTCTGTAAGATGAGCCAACTTACTTATTTGGGGCTAAGGGGAAACCCAGTTACGGATAAGGGTGCCCAGCATCTCTCCAAATTAAGTAACCTCCAAGGGCTCTATCTTGGAGAAACTCAGGTGACCGACCAAACTGTTACCGAAATTTCCCACCTCTCCCAACTGGAAAAACTTTGGCTGCACGACCTCCCTATTACCGATAAAGCTATCGGTCACTTAGCCAAGTTAACCCAGCTGAAGGAAGTACATATTTATGGCACAAACATATCGGCCCAAGGAGCGAGATCGCTCCAGGAATTCTTACCGAAGTGCCGGGTGATCCACGAGGTCTTCCCTAAGTAAAGTTTTTCAAACCAACGACTTTTCTTTGATTCAATCTGTTTTTTCAAGCAATATGAATCAGAGTCTTCTCCTCACCACCATTATTCTGTCAGACCCTTAAAGTTGAACCCCTACCGCTCCATTTCAATTGTTATCTGCCTGGTCTTTTCTCTCCTTGGATGTTCTCGAAAGATCGATCCGAAAACAGCGGATTTAGAAGTTCGTAAACTTTTGCAGGATGTACCCGGTTTTGACTGGCAACCAGCTCCTTCCTCCCGTCTGCAAGAAGCAAAACTGAATGAATTGCCCCCTCCTCCTAAAGACGATGAAGGTGCACGAGAAATCACAGAGCGTATTCAGAAGGATGGAGCTTATGAGGATGGGAACATATCGAAAACCTTTGATTCCGGCCAATGGAAGGAATCCCTGATTCTCGAAAACAATCATACCGTCCGACTCGATTTGGCAAGCTCGATGGAACTGGCTCTGCTCCACTCGCGAGAATATCAGGAGCAGAAAGAATCTCTCTATCTTTCCGCCCTCGGGGTCACCCTCGAGCGGTTCAGACTCGGCCCCGCTCCTTTTGCCCAAGCCAGTGCCAAGGTAACCCAAGAGGCAGGAGAAGAACCAGCAGACTTAATCAACCGAACCACCGTGGGAGTCGAAGGCATGGCAGGTCATGGAGCAACCTGGGTAGCATCCCTGGCCAATCGCTTAAGTGTGGATTTAAGAAATGGCAAGGTGGGCATGGGTGGTTCCCTCGCCAACCTGACAATTACCCAACCCCTACTACGTGGTGCCAGCCGAAGGATTTACATGGAAGGCCTGACCCAAAGTGAGCGATCTCTTTTGATGGATGCCCGCAGACTGGAACAATTCAGGCAAGGGTTTTTTCTTAAAGTCGTACTCGGAGCGAACCCAGCAAGCAAGGTAGGGAGTGGTGGGAGTATTTCATTCATATCTCCTCCATCCACTGGGGTATCAGGATTTTTGGGGCTGGTTCAGGAGATTCAAACAATCCGAAATCAGGAAGCTAATGTCGCCCAATTGAATGAGAGCCTCGCTCAGTTGGAAGCAGCCTTTGAAGCGGGAAGAATAGGAAACCGACTCCAAGTGGATCAGGCGAGGCAGGCCCTCTTTAATGGTCAGAGCCGTCTACTTGCTGCCAAATCATCCTATGAAAACCGGCTCGATGGATATAAGATCTTTTTGGGACTCCCTCCTGATCTATCCCTTCGGGTGGTGGATGACTACATCAATGCGTTCAAACTGACTAATCCTGAACTGGTCTTTCTTCAGGAAAATGCAAATCGTATATTATCTGGCGTTCGCGACTCTGCAATCTCTCCCGACCTTAATTCCCTGAAAGATTTGCACAAACAAGCCACTGCCCTTTTTCCCCGGGCAGAGAAATTCTTTCTCGAATTAACTGCAGATTACCAAGCCTTTGACGAGGCCTTGCCTGCGAGAAAACAGAGCTTTGAAAAATTAAGGAAGAGAACAGATCTTCTCGAACTGGGAATGAACACCAATACCTTTTCCAATAATCACCTCGATCAATTATTGGTGGAAGCAAACGCCTCCCTTCGAAGTATACGCTCTTCGCTTAATGAAACCACCAAGAATATTCGAGCATGGAAAGGTGAAAATAAGGATCGCCCTCTAGCCGCTTCACGCACGAAACTCTCCGCCCTGCTCAGTGCTTACTCCGGCACCTTGCTCGAGCTATCCCTTGCTCAGGCATCGGCCCGATTGGAATCGATTGTGATGCAGGAAGCTTTGGTTTCTCCCTGCGAAGATGCCCGGTTTGCATCTACCCACCGAATGGACTCCAAAAATAACCGTGCTCAATTGGTCGATATTTGGAGGAAAGCCGATCTTGCCCGGGATGATTTGCGAACCGATCTCGACCTCGTGCTATCTGGGGATGTGGGATCCGATGCACTAACTGCCGGTGATTTTGAATCGGATGAAAGTGAGTGGCGTGTCGGATTGGAACTGGATACCCCACTTTCCAAAGTCAGGGAAAGAAACCGCTTCAAAGCGGCCCTTCTTCGCTACCAACAAGCAAGAAGGGACTACCTCGCCTATGAGGACAGTCTTCTCCGGGCTTTCCGTGAACACCAGAGGCTTGCCGGCCTATTACAACTAAAATTTGAATTAAACCGGGCAGCGGTACGGGGAGCGATTGCCCAGGTCGACCTTGCCCGGATGCGCCTCGATGAACCTCCCAAACCAGGTAGAAGCTCTCAGTTTGGGGCCACCACTGCTCGGGACTTGGTCAATGCACTCAATGATCTACTTAATGCGAGCAACCGGTTTGTCGAGGTGTGGATCGGATCGGAAGCCCTGAGAATGCGCTATGCTTATGACCTCGGTGAAATGAATTTATTGGAAAATGGATTATGGAATGGTCTGCAAACCACACCCAACTTAAAGTAAAACTCTTGCTACTCGGATGACTCCTCACTTGCTCTCACCCTCCTTCTTTATTCAATGATGCACATGTATACCCGATCAAAAGCTGGCTTTATATCGACCAAGACGTTGATGGGTATAGCCGGAGCAAGTGCACTGTCCGCGTTTTTATGGCTCAATAACGAAGAACAAGGCGAGTCCTTGCAAATCAAACCGATCTACGAAGAGGCCAAGGTTGCGGAATTTAGGTTGGAAATCGTGGAGCCAGGGGAAGTGGAGAGCGCGGAAAATGTCGAAATCAAGAGCCAGGTTAAAAGCCGGGGCTCTGGGGGAGTGAGTATTCTGGAAATTGTACCGGAAGGAACCCTAGTAAAAAAAGGTGACTTTTTGGTCCGACTGGATGATGCCGGATTACAAAAGGAATTGCTACGCCAGCGTATCTCCGTGCATCAGGCAAATGCCACCCTTGTTAAAGCTCAGGCAGATGTTGAGGCAGCTAAGCTGGCTCTGCAGGAATACCTGTCTGGCACCTTCCGTCAAAACGAGGAGCAATTGGAGAGCGCCGAGTTTGTGGCGAAAGAAAACTTCAGACGTGCTGAAGAGTACTTGGCCTACAGCAAAAAGTTGGCGGCTAAAGGATATGTTTCTGAAGCCCAACTGGAAGCGGATCAATTTGCGGTGGAAAAAGCGTTGAAGGAGCTGGACCTTGCTCAAACCAAGCTTGAGGTATTACGCACCCACACCCAAAAAGCGAAAGTCAATGATCTCAACGCCTCCATTCTGACCACCGCAGCCCGCCTCGAATCTGCCAGAAACTCCTATGAACTTGAACTCACACAGGAGCGTGAGATTGAGGATCAAATTGTGAATTGCACCATTTTATCTCCAGCAGAAGGGGAAGTTACCTATGCCAATCAGAACAATAAGGGTGTCATTATTGGAGAGGGTGAAGATGTAAGAGAGAACCAGACCATTATTCGGCTTCCCGACGCTTCCCGATTGCTGGTACAAGCAAAAATTAATGAGAGCCGAGTCGAGCAGGTAAAAGCTGGTATGATATGTAGGATTACCATTGATGCGATCAGAGATGTGGAACTTGAAGGTTCTGTGCAGTCCGTCAGCGATTACCCCTGGCCGGCATTTGACCGTTATCGTGCACACATCAAGGAATATGGGACCAAGATCATTATTAATGATCCCCCCAAAGGTCTTCGCACTGGTATGACTGCTAAGGTCACTATCCTGTCTGAACTTATCGAAGAAGCCCTTCAGATTCCCCTACCCGCGGTATTCCGGAAAAAGGGCAAGGCTTATTGTTTGATAGCTGGAGAGGATCAAGAACTTGAACTTCGTGAAATTGATTTGGGCCCGAACAACATGTCTCATGCGGTGGTAGTAGCGGGATTGGAAGAAGGCGAGTCCGTGGTCATTAACCCCGACCCCTTCCGAGAAAATTTTGAACCGAGCGAAGACAAAGAGTTAGCCCTTAACTAGATTGCTTCGGGCGATTCTAAACTGGCCGCTCTTACCAAAATGAATCCTGCCTTCTCTACCACTAACCTGACTAAGGTTTATCAAATGGGCGAGGAGCAGGTTGTTGCCCTCAATAAAATTTCCATCGAGGTACCCCAAGGTGACTACCTCGCGATCATGGGTCCATCGGGTTCAGGTAAGAGTACCCTGCTTAATCTGCTCGGGTGTCTCGACCAACCAACAGAGGGAAATTATGAACTTGTTGGGTATGCTGTCGGGAAGCTCGATGATGACGAGCTCTCAAAGCTGCGAGCCCAGCAAATTGGGTTTATTTTTCAATCCTACAACCTGATTCCCTACCTCGATGTACTTGAGAACATCGCCCTACCGGGAAGCTACGACAGTACATCCAACCTCGATGCGATCAAGGCACAAGAAATGGCAGAGTTAGTCGGACTAGGTGATCGTTTGAATCACAAACCTCTACAACTTTCTGGAGGACAACAGCAACGGGTCGGCATTGCCCGTTCCCTTGCGAACGACCCCGCTTTTATTCTCGCCGATGAACCGACCGGAAACCTCGATTCTAAAACCACCGAAGAAATCCTCAACCTGCTCGATGATTTAAATCAGCAGGGAAAAACCATCGTATTGGTAACACACGAGGAGGAGGTAGCTGCCCGTGCCCGCCGAATTATCAGAATGAATGATGGGGAAATTACTTCAGATGATCGATCCAAAGAGCCAGTTGTTGCTGACTTACCACCAGAAGAAAAATCCTCTCAAAAAACTACCTCTGGTCAGTGGAGCAACTCGCTCGCTAATCTTACTAAAAGTGCCCTGCAAAGTATGGTCACCCACCCTCTCCGGTCCATTCTGACCGGATTAGGGGTTTTCATTGGAGTCGTCAGTGTAATCTGGTTACTTGCTATAGGTGAAGGAATTGCCGAACAGGCGGAACTTGAGATCATGGAACTTGGGGCAAATAACCTCATTATTTCCAGTCAAAAACCTTCCCAACAAGACAGGTCTCAAAAGCGAGATTACTTTATATCTTGGGGACTAACGGAAAATGACTTTCGCAAAATTGTAAATACCGTGCCCTCCATCTCCGCAGCTTATCCAACCCGCGAGCTTTCAAGGAGGTATGCTTCCACTGAATACGATAAGAAAAAAGTAGAGTTCCTTGGTTGTTTGCCAAACTATCGAGATTTGCACAGCCTTCAGATTAGTAAGGGAAGATTCATCTCCGAAGAGGACAACCGGGACAAAGCTGAAGTCTGTGTACTCGCATCTGGTCTTGCTAAAAAGCTTTTTCCCTTTGGTGACTCCCTTGGGCGGACTGTAAACATTGAAGGGAATTTATTTACCGTGATTGGAGAAGTCGCCCCAAGAAGTGCCCTCAATGATGATGGAAAACTTGGCTTTAAGGAATTGTTCAATGATAACATTTATCTACCCCTCGAAACCCATTGGGCTAAAATATTCGATTTCTATTACAAGGGGTATGATGGCAGTCACTTAATCTCCAAGCTCACCTTAACCATAGATGATCAAACCAAGCTCTTTTCTGTCGCCCAAATGATTCGGGATATGCTGATCCGAGATCATGGGATTGAGGATTTCCAGGTCACCGTTCCCTTCGAGCTTATGCAACAGGCAGAACGGGCAAAAATGACCTTTGTCGCTCTAATGGGCCTGGTTGCCGGGATATCCCTTTTTGTGGGCGGTGTAGGCATCATGAACATTATGCTGGCCACGGTCACGGAAAGAACCCGGGAAATAGGAATTCGCCGGGCGATCGGGGCGAACAAAAGGGATATTGTATTTCAATTCCTTGTGGAAACCACTGTGCTTACCGGCGCCGGTGGACTGGCCGGAATCGTTGCAGGATTACTATGTGCCCCAGCCTATAACAGCCTGT